>NZ_JBHYJW010000001.1:273036-414524 GCF_042741125.1 Amycolatopsis sp. NPDC058986
GGCGGCCCCCCCCCGGCGCCCCCCGCCACCCACCCGTGCCCCCCACCGTCCTGGGTCCGCGCCCACCGCGCCGTTCGGGACGTTCATCGTCGGCAACGGAGCGTTCGCGACGTCAGGACCGGTCCGGAAGCAGCGCGTGCGTGCAGTACACGAGCCCCTTGCAGTTCGTGTCGATCATCCGGTCCCAGTCGTCGAGGCTCGCGGCGTGCGCCGGTTCCAGCCCCAGCGCCAGCCCGGCGTTGTTCACCAGCACGTCGACGTCGTCCAGCGCGGCGAGAGCCCGCTGCGCCGCTACGCGATCCCGCACGTCCAGTTCGAGCGGCCGGACACCGTCCAAGGTGGCCAGACGCTCCGTACGCCGTGCGGCGCCGATGACCTCCGCGCCTTCGGCGGCGAAGCGGCGCGCGATCGCCGCGCCGAAACCACTGCTCGCGCCGGTGACGAGCACCTTCACGACGCCACCTCCGCCAGCAGTTCTTCGAGCGCGGAGTTGAACACATCCGGCCGCTCCAGGTTCGGCATGTGCGCGGCTCCCGGTACGACCAGCAGGCGGGCCCCGGGAATCCGGTCGTGCAGCAGCCGCGCGTCGGCGAGCGGGGTGAACTCGTCCTGTTCGCCGACCACCACCAGCGCCGGGACCCGCACCGTGGCCAGCATGTCCACATAGGACGGACGCTCGGCTCTGCCGCGCAGTGCCGCCGCCGCGCCCTCCGGTGGCGCCGCGCGCATCATGCCGGCCACCAGTTCGGCGGTCTCGGGGTTGTCCCGGCTGACCATCCTGTACCGCACTTCCTCGGCGTAGCCGGACATTCCTTCCCGGAGCAGCCGATCGGCCATCTCGTCGCGGGCCCGTACCCCGTCCGGCGTCTCCGCTTCGGCGCTCGTGTCCGCGAGCACCAGCGCGCGCACTCGTCCGGGGAAGAGCCGGTGGAACTCCAGGACGATCTGCCCGCCCATGGACAGGCCGCCGAGGACGACGCGTTCGATGCCGAGGTGGTCGAGCAGCGCGGCGAGGTCCTTGGCGAACACGTCCAGCGGTGTCTTGCCGGGCACCACGGTGCTGGCTCCGTAACCGCGCAGGTCCGGGGCGAGTACCCGGTGGCGGGCGCCGAAGTGCGCCAGCTGCGGGCGCCACATCGAGCGGTCGAACGGGTGGCCGTGGACCAGCAGGATCGGCTCGCCCTCGCCGCGCTCGTCGTACTCCAGGTTGATGCCGTTCACGTGCATCGATGCTCCCTCCGCCTGGTTGACGCCACCACGCTATCGAGAGCACTATGTCGGTGCAATGAAAACAATGTACTCGGAGCAATGAGGGTGAACGTGCCGGATTACCGCAGAGTGGCCGACGCGATCGCGGCCGACATCGCCGCCGGCCGCCTCGCTCCCGGCGACCGGCTGCCACCGCAGCGCCGGTTCGCTCGCATGCACCGCATCGCGAACTCCACCGCGGCCAGGGTGTACGGCGAACTGGTCCGGCGTGGCCTCGCGGTCGGCGAGGTCGGCAGGGGCACGTTCATCCGTGCCGGTCAGGACGGCGTGGAGCCGGCGCTGGCCGAACCGGCGGACGCGCGCGTCGACCTGGAGCTGAACTTCCCCGTGCTGCCCGGTCAGCCGGCGCGGCTGGCGGAGAGCCTCGCGGGCCTCCTGCGCGCGGACGCGCTGGGGGAGGCGCTGCGCCCGGCGCAGGTCGTCGGCACGCCCGCGGCCCGGGAGGCCGCCATCGCGACGCTGTCGCGCGCCGGCTGGACGGCACCGCCTCCGCTGTTCGCCGGCAGCGGCAGGCAGGCGATCGCGGGGGCCATCGCAGCGCTGGTGCCCGTCGGGGAACGGCTCGGGGTCGAGGCGATCACCTATCCGGTGGTGAAAGCCGTGGCCGATCGCCTGGGGGTCGCGCTGGTCCCGCTCGAGACGGACGGCGAGGGCGTGAGTCCGGCCGCGATCCGCGCCGCGGCGCCGTTGCGCGCGGTCTACCTGCAACCCACGCTGCACAACCCGCTCGGCGTGACGATGCCCGAATCGCGTCGCGCCGAAGTGGCTCGCGTGCTCAGGGAACTGGACTGCTACGCGATCGAGGACAGCATCTATGCCTTCCTTCGCGAGGAGCCAGCGCCGCTCGCCGCGCACGCTCCCGAACGCACCGTCCTCATCGACAGCCTGTCCAAGCGGCTCGCACCGGGCCTCACGATGGGATTCGCCGTCCCGCCCGCTTCGCTGTACGAGCGCGTGGCCGCCGCGTTGCGTTCCGGTGGCTGGGTCGCTTCCCGGTTCGCGATGGAAGCGGGAACGCGCTGGCTGGCCGATGGCACCGCGGCGGAAATCGCGCGCGACAAACGAAAAGACGCCGCGGATCGCCAGCGACTGCTTGCCGAGCGTCTCGCCGGCTTCGACGTCCGTGCCGACTCCGGCGCCTACCACTGCTGGTGGGAACTGCCCGCGCCGTGGCGTGCCGAGACGTTCGTCGCCGCGGCCGCCCGGCACGGCATGGCGATCACCCCGGCGGCGGCGTTCACCGTGGGGTCCGGGCACGCACCCAATGCCGTGCGTCTCGCATTGTCCGCCCCGCCACGGGAAATCCTGGCGCACGCGCTGGACACGCTCGCCGCGCTGGCGCGCAGCGACGCGGACGACACCGCCGAATTCTGAGGTCCGCGGCGGCAGTCCGGTACGGGCGTCCGTCTAAACTGGACGGGTGCCCCTCGTCGAGATCACCTACGCGCCCCACGTCCCGGAAAATCTGCTCCGCGAACTGGCGGAATCCTTGCCCCACCTCGTTTCCCTCGCCGTCGAGTGCCCGGAAGAGCCCTACGACGGCGATCTGCGGCCGGGTGACGTCGAACTGCGGTTCCGCGGTCTGGGGCCGTTCGACCGCGGCGGTCTCGACGTGGTGATCGAGGTGCGGTCCAAGTGGTTCGAGAGCCGGGCCCGTGATCGGCAGGAGCGCGTCGACCGGTTGCACGAGAGTGTTGCGGCCGCGACCGGGCTGCGCGACTTCGGGATCTACCTGTCGCTGCCGGTCGCGGCGTGGGCCCAGAGCGAATGACCGGCCTTCACCCCGCCGCTGTGCTGCCGCGGAACGCCCGCCGGTAGGCGCCCGGGGTCGTGCCCACCAGCGCGTGGAAGCGACGGCGCAGGTTGACCGCCGAGGCGAGGCCGACGCGGGCCGCGATCGCGTCCACCGGGAGATCCGTGTTCTCGAGCAGCGTGCGGGCCTCGGTCACCCGGCGGGACAGCAGCCATGCGCCGGGGCTCGTGCCGAGCTGGCAGGCGAAGCGCCGCGCCAGCGTGCGCGGCGAGACGTTGAGGTGCGCGGCAAGGTCGACCACCGACAACGGCGTGCCGAGCCGCGCGCTCGCCCACGTGAGGAGGCCGTTCAGCGCGTCCGCGGCCGGTGGGGACGGCACGTACTGCGTCTGGCCGCCGTCGCGGTGCGGCGGCATCACCATGTGCCGCGCGAGGAGAGCGGCGTGCGCGGCGCCGTGATCCGTGCGGACGAGATGCAGGCACAGGTCGAGCCCCGCGCCCGCTCCCGCGCTCGTGGCGACGTCGCCGTGGTCGACGTAGAGCGCGTCCGGCGTCACGCTCACCTCGGGGAACTCCCGCCGTAACCGCTCGGCGTTCGCCCAGTGCGTGGTCGCCGAACGACCGTCGAGCAACCCGGTGCGCGCGAGCGCGAACACGCCGGAGCAGATCGTGACGAGCCGCGCGCCACGGGCGTGTGCGCGCAGCAGCGCACGGCGTACGCGGGCGGAGAGCGGTGCCTCCACAGGCGCCCAGCCCGGGATGATCACGGTGTCCGCGGTGGCGAGCGCCGACAGGCCACGGGACACGGACATGGTGTAGCCCGCCGAGGTCGGTACCGGCCCCGGTGTCTCCGTGCACACCTCGAACTCGTAGTGCCGCGGCACTTCCGCCCGGTCGGTGCCGAACACCTCGGCGGCGCAGCCCAGTTCGAACGTCGACTGCACGGGCCGCACCAGGGCCACCACACGATGCATGGCAAGAAAGTACCCCATGGCGTCTTTTCCGACACTGTCCCGCGACGGTTCGCGCGCGGCACCGTGGTGGCATGCACCCCGAGATTCTCGCCCAGGAGGGCTACACCGCCGTCTCCGCCAAGGACGCCCCCGTCCGTGAGCTCTTCCCCGGCATCCGGCTCCGTACACTGTGGACAGGGGCGAATGGCGCACACGCTCACGTGCTGGAGATGGACCCGGGCACGTCGTGGCCGCACCGCGACGTCCACGAGCCCGGACCGGAGGAGGTCTATGTGGTCGCGGGCACGTTCAATGACGGCGCGCGCGACTACCCGGCCGGGACCTTCCTGCACGCTCCGGCGGGCTCGTGGCACGTGCCCGCGACCACCAGCGGCTGCACGCTGTTCCTCTTCTACCCGGAGGGTTAGCCCCGGGAATCAGCCGTAGAAGTGGATGTAGCGGAAGGCGGAGGCGTCGATGTCGTGGACGAGGTAGTGGCCGTCGCCGGTCCAGTTGTAGTCCTCCACGGTCACCGTGTCGCCGTGGACGCTGTCGACGATGGCGACGTGGCCGTAGCGGCCGTTGTCGGTCTGGGCGATGGAGCCCGCGGTGGGAGTATTGTCGACGCGGAAT
This sequence comes from Amycolatopsis sp. NPDC058986, assembly GCF_042741125.1. Taxonomy (NCBI): domain Bacteria; kingdom Bacillati; phylum Actinomycetota; class Actinomycetes; order Pseudonocardiales; family Pseudonocardiaceae; genus Amycolatopsis; species Amycolatopsis sp. NPDC058986. The sequence continues at coordinate 277,644 of NZ_JBHYJW010000001.1, forward strand.
CCGTTGTTACGGGCGTTGTCGTCCCAGTATTTCGCGTCCCCGTAGTTCGCGGCGCTCTTGCCGTGGCGGGCGATGTTGAACGCGGCCCAGGAGACGCACTCGCGGTTGTACATGTTCCAGTCGTCGATGACCGAGTCCTGCGGGACGTTGCGCCATTTCGCCGGGTAGATGTCGCCGATGGCGCCCGCCGTCGCGGACGCCGGGACGGTTCCGTACTCGGCGGCCATCGACACCGGCTGGGCGGCGGGCGCGGCGGCGGCGGCGGTGGTGGTGGTTCCGGTGACGGCGAAGGCGAAAAGGGCGGCGAGGGTGAGCACGGCACGAGACGGTCGGCGCATGGTGAGGCCCTTTCTGAATGGGGAAGGGGGAGAATGCGCCGTGACCGTAAGCCGAAGATCAGGTCTGGCCCAGACCTTTGTGGACTATTCGTGCCGTCGGCGTCGAATTCGCTGGTCGCGGCCCGCTGTTCACAGAATTGCCGCCCCAGCGCCAGCTCGCGCCCCAGATACCGGGACGGACGTCGCGCAGGGCCAGCGTCGCGACGTGCGTGGCGCCGACGGCCAGCGGGCTGCCGGGATGCTGGGGGCCGTCCGGGCCGCGTTGCTCGTACGAGCGGACGTCGGCGGGAATCCGGTGTCCGAAGTGGACTTGGCAGACGTATTCCTTGACCGGCCTGGTGAACCGGCGGTGGTAGTGGTCGATGGGGGAGCGCGGCGGGAGGCGGATTTCGTAGTCCACGACGGTCACCTCGCCCATCGCCAGCGGGTGTTCCAGCCGTAGCTCCCCGGCGACCATGCCGGTGTCCCGGTCCACGCAGACGACCCCGAGCCGCGCGGAACGGACGTAGCGGTAGCACGGGCCGGCGGTCAGGGGCGAGTCCGACTGGTAGTAGGTCATGAGCCGGTCGACGCCGTCGACGGTGGCTTCGGCGACCATCCTGACCTGTAATGATCTTTCGCGGCCCTGTTCGTCGAGGGTCATGCGGTCGTGGATCGACCAGAACGACAGCTGACCGTCCGGTGGCGGCCGCAACTCGCCGGACATCGCCCGCAGCTGCGGCCACAACCGGCGGCGTTCGATCCGGACCGCGGGTTCGCCGAGCCAGCGTCCTCGCGGCGCCTTCGGCCCGAGCCGCGACGTCAGCGTCCCCGTCGCGAGCCCCAGCACCGATTCGAGGTGGGTGACGGCGAGCATGGACTTCTCGCGTTCCGGCTGTGATCGGCCGCTGCGCCAGTAGGAGAGCGCCGAACGCGAGAGCCGCACACCGCGCGCGGCGAGGTGGTGCTGGAGCCGATCGAGCGACAGCCCGGATTCGCCGATCGCGGCGTCCAGCGTGACCGCGAACGATCCGGGAGACGACCGAGTCACCTTCTCAGCATGATCAGCCGCACGTCGTTTCGGAACCGACGAAAGTCCTGGCCCGGCGCGGACCGCGGTACCCGACGAACGGCGCTGGTTCGCCGGAGCGGCGAGCGCGACAGTGGTCTCGTGCCGGGACCGGACGAGTCTTTCGCGAGCGCGCTGGACGCCGCCATCAGTGATGCCGGGCTGACGCTGGACCGGCTGCGTGAGCACCTGGCTTCCCGTGGGGTGCCGGTCTCGCGCAGCGCGCTGGCGTACTGGCGGCACGGACGGTCCAAACCGGGACGTGAGGCGTCGCTGCGTGCGGTGTTCGAACTCGAGCAGGTCCTGGGCCTGGCTTCCGGCACGTTGACCGCGTTGCTCGGGCCGGGAGAGGAGCGGCGGGTGCCGCGCGAACGGCGGGAACCGCTGATGGAGCGGCGCAGGCTGTGGCCGTCGGTGCGGCCGGTGTCGCTCGCGTTGAAACCGCCACCGGAGGATCAGGTGCGTTTCTGGTCCGTGCACGACGAACTCGTGGTCGGCGAGCGCCAGGAACGCCTGCTGCGCGTGCGGCTGGTCGCCGAGGCCACCGTGGACGGCGTGACGAGGATGCTGACGTACTACCAGACGGAAGACCTCGCCAGGCGGGCTCCCCGGTTCGCCGCCGTGCACTGCTGCCGGGTGGGCCGCGTCCGAGTGGACGCCGCCAGCGGGCTTCTGGTCGGCGAGCTCGTCTTCGACCGGGAACTGGCCGCCGGGGAGGTGGCCGCGGTGGAGTACGAACTGATGTTCCCGCGAGGCCGTCCCGTCGATGGCTACCACCGGAGACTCACCCGGCCGACCCCGGTGTACACCTGCCAGGTGCGCTTCGATCACCACGTACCGGAAAGCGTTTACCGGTTCGAACAACGTGACCTCGCGGCGCCGCGGCGGCGGGTGGAACGGGTGCGGCTGGGCGACGACCACGCCGTGACGCTGGCGGCGCGTGACGTCGGTGCCGGCATCGTCGGGACCAGCTGGACGTGGTAGCAATTCTGTGAACACAGGGGAGTGACCAGCGGTTATCCCGCTGCCACGGCGTGGTTTCCACAGCGCCTGGAGAAATCCGTGTCGCCGTTCTTACCGTCCGTAGTGCTGTATTCCCTCCTCATCACACCCCGGAGCAGCACATGCGAAAAGCCTCCCTGCTCGTGGCGGCCGTCCTCGCGACGGCGGCCTTCTCCCCGCCGGCGGCGTCGGCCGCGCCACCGCCGCTGGTCCCGCTCGGGACCGCACCCGCCGTTCCCGCCGGCGCCACCGCGGACAGCGCGGCGCTCCCCGGACGGATCACCGTCTCGGTCGCCCTCAAACCCCGGGACGTCGCGGGCGCCGAGCGATACGTCGCCGACACGGCCGACCCGAATTCCCCGGTCTACCAACGCTATCTGAGCGCCGCCGACTACACGGAGCGTTTCGGGCCTTCCCCCGGGGCTGTCGACCTGGTGCGGAAATACCTGGCCGGCAAGGGATTGCGTGTCGAGGACGTCACCGGCAACCGGCAGGTGGTCACCGCGTCCGGCACACCGTCCGAAGTGGAGAGTGCGTTCACCACCTCGCTTTCCGGCTTCCACTCGGCCTCCGGCGAACGCTTCTTCAACGCCACCAAGGGAACCGCGGTGCCCGGGGACGTCGCCGCGGTACTGCGCGGTGTCACCGGCCTGACCAACCGCCCGGCGGCGCACCGCGCGGGTGCCCCGGCGGGGCCGGGCGGGCCCGCCGGTGGCTACACCCCGGCCCAGCTGCGCACCGCGTACAGCATGACCGGCCTGTCCGGCGCCTACGACGGTTCGGGCGAGACGGTCGGGCTGATCGAGTTCGACACGTTCAAGCAGTCGGACATCGACGGCTGGACGCAGTACTTCAAGCAACCCGCCGTCACTCCGGAGCTGGTGAAGGTCGACGGCGGCGTGCCGAATCCCGGCAGCGACCAGATGGAGGTCACCCTCGACATCCAGGCGGTGGCCGCCACCGCGCCGAAGGCGAGGCAGATCGTCTACTCGGCGCCCAACTCCGATCAGGCGTGGGTGCACGAGATGGCGAAGATCGCCTCGGACAACAAGATCACGATCCTGTCCGGTTCGTGGCTCAACGGCGAGGTCTGCGAATCGGACCCGATCGCGGCCTCGCACGACTCCTATACCCAGCTCGCCGCGCAAGGCGTCACGATGCTGTCGGCGTCCGGTGACTGGGGCGGCACCGGCTGCGGCTACCGGGGCGACAACAAGACCGTCCAGGCCGATTACCCGGCCAGCGACCCGTTGTTCACCGGCGTCGGCGGCACGCAGCTGCGGACGTCCGACAGCGCCGGGACCTGGCAGTCGGAGTCGTGCTGGAACCAGGGCAGCAGCGGCAACACGCGCTCGGGCGGCGGTTACTCGAAGATCTACAGCCGTCCCGACTGGCAGCCGGGCACGAACCAGTACCGCTCGGTGCCGGACGTCTCGCTGCTGGCCGACTACGGCGCGGGCGCGTTGTCGGTGTACATGAACGGCGGCTGGCTCGACGTCGGCGGCACCAGCCTGTCCTCCCCGCTGTGGGCGGGTTACGTGGCGATGCTGAACCAGAAGTCGCTCGGTGGTGGGAAATCACGGCTCGGCCAGCTCAACCCGAGCATCTACCGGATCGCCGGGTCGGCCGACTACGCGAGCACGTTCCACGACGTGACTTCCGGCGGCAACGGCACCTACAACGCGGGCACCGGCTACGACCTGTGCACCGGCTGGGGCTCGCCGAAGGCGGACGCCCTGGGCACGAAGCTGCTCGGCGGTGGTGACACCCCGCCGCCGGCGAAGGACTTCACCCTGACCGCCTCGCCGTCCTCCGGCAGCGTGGCAGCGGGCAAGCCGGTGAGCACGACCGTCACCGCGAACGCCGTCACCGCGGCGTCGCCAGGTGCGTCGCCGAGTGTCGTGGGCGGTACCCCGACCACGACGGCCGAGCACCCGTTCATCATCTCGATGCGCCGGGAAGGCTCGGCGTTCCCCGGCCAGCAGTCCTGCACGGGCACGCTGTTCGGGCCGCGCACGGTACTGCTGGCCGCACACTGCCTGCTGGAGAAGCCGGGCCACAAGTGGTTCGTCTACGGCGCCGACGATCTGACCAAGGACACCGGCACCACCGCCGAGATCGCTTCGCAGTGGGTCCACCCGGCCTACGAGGACTGGCGGATCGGTGCCGACATCGCGGTCGTGACCCTCGACAAGGACATGCCGGTCCCGGCGGGCATCACCTATCCCAAGCTGAACACCGACCCAAGCCTGGAGGCGGCCGGGACGAAGGGACTCTCCATCGGCTGGGGCCAGATCGCCGCGAACACCTACAGCAACGTGCTGCGTCAGGCCGACGTCCCGGTCGCCGCGGACAACGCCTGCAAGGGCAAGTACGTCGACAACCAGGGGCGGGAGGAGTACAAGGTCCCGGCCATGCTGTGCACGGGTTACGCCGATCACCACGCGGGCGCGTGCATCGGCGACAGCGGCGGCCCGTACCTGGTGGGCAACACGGTCGTGGGTGTGTTCTCGTGGATGTCGACCTCGTGCGACTGGTACGCGGTCTACACCCGGGTCTCGACGTACGCCGCGGACGTCGCCCCGCACCTGCCCGGCGGCGACACTCCGCCACCGCCCGGCGCGATCAGCCTGACCGCGTCGGGTCTGCCCTCGGGCGCGACGGCCGTGTTCAGCCCGGCGAGCGTGGATCTCGGCGGGCACTCGACGCTCACCATCACCACGAGCGCCAGTACCCCGGCCGGGACCTACGACGTCACGATCTCGGGCAAGAGCGCGAAGTCCACGCAGACGGCGCGCTACAGCCTGACCGTGACCGGCGGGCCGGCCGCCGAGCTGAAGCTGACCGACCCCGGCACCCAGAACAGCCGGGTCGGCCAAGCGGTGAACCTGGCGTTGCAGGCCTCCGGCGGAACCGGCCCGTACCAGTGGTCGTCCACGGCGCCGCCGCCCGGCCTGAGCCTCGATCCGGCGAGCGGCGTCGTCTCCGGCACGCCGAGCAGGCCGGACAGCAGGCAGGTCACGGTGACGGTCGCCGACGCGGCGGGGAAGAAGGCCACTGCCTCCTTCTTCTGGTTCGTCTTCGGCTGAGCCTGTCGGGCGGTGCCACCCGGGGAGGAGTGGCACCGCCGTCCCGTCCCGGCACTGCGAGGACAGGATCCACAATGGACACCGGCTCCGCGCGGCACTGGGTCCTCATCACCAGTTCGGCGCTGTATCTGATCTGGCCCGCCGACGCCGAACCGCCCGCCGGATGGCGGCGCACCGATTTCGGCGGCACCATGGCGGAATGCGCGGCGGAGGCCGACGCGCTGTGGCGAGGCAGGCGGCCCGTACGGCCGCACCCGGCTCCGGATCCCGTCGTCCTGCCCGGCGACGACCTGTGCCGGGTGCGGGACCGCATGGTGGAGAACGTCTTGGGCGAACTGACGACGCGCCCCGCCGCCGTCCCGTATCTTCGCGGCGGATCGCGGGAAACCGTCGCCCGCCTGGTCGGGGAGATGCTGTCCCGATGCCTGGACGCGCTCGAACCCGGCGGGTCGTTGAGCGCGGGGACCGGTGCGCTCCGGCCGCGTCCCACCGAACCCGCGGCCGTTCGCTTTGTCGTGCTTCGCGAGGCCGGAAGTCTGGTCTGGCGCCAGCTCGCGGTGCTCATCGGTCCTCGCCACACGCCCCCGCGTGAGGTGTGTGCGGCGGCCGAAGCACTCTTCGACTGCTTCGTCGAGCTAGCGGAATGAGCTGACCAGCGCATCTGCGCAGGTCAGCCACACAGGGTGACCTGCCTGCACGCCCGTTTCCGGGGCACGCTAGAGTACTCACATCGCACTCCACGGAGTACGGACCCGGGCTGTGGCGCAGTTTGGTAGCGCACTTGACTGGGGGTCAAGGGGTCGCAGGTTCAAATCCTGTCAGCCCGACCGGAGGAAAACGGCCGCTTGGCGAGGGTGAAAGCCCTGGCCAAGCGGCCGTTTTCATTCCGGGCCTACCGGAGCCCCGCGTCGACGGCGTTCATCAGCACGCCGGTGTCGCCGGACATCTCCCAGGCCATGACGCCGAGGAGTCCCTTGGACTTCAGCCAGGCCATCTTCTTCCCGATGGACCACGCGTCGTCGAAGGTCCACCACTGCCCGTTGTTCCCGGTGTAGCAGTACGTCGCGATCGCCGGTTCCGCGTGGTAGACGGTGCAGTTGGGCACGCTCGCGACCAGGTTCGCGTAGCCGCGGGTGCCCGCCTCCTCGGCGAACTGACCCGGTGCGGCGCCGTTGGCCGATTGCCACGCGCCGTGTTTGCCGCCGTCGGCCACGCTCTGCCAGCCTCGCCCGTAGAAGGCGAGCCCGAGGGTGAGTCTTCGCGGATCGACGCCCGCGTCCGTGTACGCCTTGATCGCGCCCTCCACGCTGAAGTGGAACTTGTACGGATCCTCGGCGTCCACGTACAGGTTGCCCTGATGACCGGTGCGCAGCGGCTCCCACGAGTTGTCACTGCCGGACCCGTGGAAGTCGTAGCCCTGCACGTTGGCCACGTCGAGCGAGCTGAACACCTTCGGCAGTTCCCAGCCCGAGGCCACCTTCGCCGGGTCGGCGGGGGTGAAGGCGTGCAGCTGGTAACGCTTTCCGTTGGTCGAGCCGAAGGCGTCCAGCTGGGCGCGGAACTCGGCCAGCAGCGCGGTCAGGTTCTGCTTGTCGTTGACGTTCCAGTGGTTTCCGGCGTGACCGTCGCCGCTGGCCGGCCATTCCCAGTCGATGTCGATGCCGTCGAAGATCCCGGCCGCGGTGCCGGGCCCGCCCGCGCCGCCGTACGACGCGATGTTGCCCTTGATCCACGTGTCGATGCAGGAGCTGACGAACTTCTTCCGCGACGCGTCGGTGGCCGCCACGTCGGAGAAGTACTTCGAATACGTCCAGCCGCCCAGTGACACCAGGATCTTGAGGTCGGGGTGCAGTTTCTTGAGCTTTTTCAGCTGGTTGAAGTTGCCGCGCAACGGTTCCCAGCCGGTGTCGGCGACACCGTCGACGGACTGGTCGGCCGAGAACGGCCGCGAGTAGTCGGCTTCGGCGTCACCCGCTCCGTCGCCCTGGTTCGGGTCCTGCGGATTCGAGGTGGTGCCCTTCGTGACGCCGGACAGGCAGGTGAGGTTGACCGGGTCGATGTTCTCGAACGCGTACAGCAGATGGGTCAGTTTGTTCGCCGCGCCTGTGGTCTGGAGGTTCTTGACGAAGTACTGGCGGCCGTAGATTCCCCATTGGACGAAGTAGCCGACGCGGGCGTAGCCGGACACGATGTCCCCGGTCTTCGCGGTCACGGGCGTGCTCGGGGCGGACACGTTGTCGTAGCCGTCCTTCGCCCGCACGGTGAAGGTGTACGAAGTGGACGGTGCGAGGCCGGACACGGTGGCCGACGTCGTGGTCACGGTCGTGGCCAGGGTGCTGCCCTGATAGACGTCGTAGCCGACGACGCCGGTGTTGTCGGTCGAAGCGTTCCAGGCCAGCGAGACGCTGCTGGAGGTGGCGCCGGTCGACCGGACATTGCCCGGAGTGGACGGTGGCTGGGTGTCGGCGGCCGGATCGTTCGTGGTCACCGACGCGGGTGCGCTGGCGGCGGATTTCGTTCCCTTGCCGTCCTTCGCGACCACGGTGAAGGTGTAGGCCGTCTTCGGCGTCAGCCCGCTGATGGTCGCGCTGGTGCCGGTGACAGAGGTGGCGAGCGTCGTGCCTTGGTAGACGTCGTAACCCGTGACGGGGAGCGAGCCGGGGGCCGAGGCGTTCCAGCTCAGCGAGACCGTGGTCGTTGTCTTCGTGACCACGGACAGGTTCGCCGGCGCTGCGGGCGGGGTGTCCGGCGAGCCGTCGCAGTTGGCGTCGTCGATCCGGCACTGCGTGGGTTGAACCCCTGAGCTGAGGCGGAAGGTCGGGTTGTACGGGAAGGTCGAAGCGCCCGGCTGCAGCGTGGCGATGTAGTACGCGGGCGTGAGCGTGACGAGGTTGCCCGACTGTGTCACGGTGCCGTTCTCGCCGGTGCCGGCGGTGACCCCGGAGGGCAGCTGGAAGGTGATCGACCAGTTGCTGACGGCGGCGCTGCTGGTGTTCTTGACGGTGTAGGAGCCGTTCGTGCCGTCGAGCGCGAGTTGCGCGGTCAGGCGGCCGGCGGCCTGGGCGGGGACGGCGGACGCCGCGACGCCGCCCAGTGCGAGCAGTGCCGCGGCGAGTGCGGAGCGTAACCGAGGGGGAGTGCGTCTCATGCGGTTCTCCCAGTGAGACGGAGGGAAGGTGACCCTGTGTGGTCTAGACCACAGAACAATGTAACCCCGCTGTTCCGGAAGGTCTAGACCAAATTGGCCCAACCGTCACCCTGGCCAGCATTCCTACATTGGTGTAGCGTTTTCCGACATGAGTGAAGGAACGGGTGCGCGGTCCCGGGCGAGGCATCTCGGGCCGGAGCGGCGACGGCCACAGGTGCTGGACGCCGCGCTGGCCATCGCGGTGGACCAGGGGGTCGCCGCGGTGACGATCGGCGCGGTGGCCGACCGGGTGGGGGTGACCCGCCCGGTGGTTTACGCGTGTTTCGCCGATCGCGTCGAACTGCTGCGGGAGTTGTTGCGGCGTGAGGAGGAATACCTGCTCAACGACGCGCTCGCCGCGTTGCCGCACGGGCGCGCCGACGCGGATGAAAGCGTGTTCACCCACGGTTTCCAGGCGCTGCTGGAGACGGTCGCCAAACGTCCGGACTCCTGGCGGATCGTGTTCGACGCCGACCCGGATCCCGCGGTCGCCGACCTGTTCGGGCGCGGCCGCGCGGTGGTCGCCGAGCACGTCACCCGGCTGCTGCGGCCGACGCTGAAGCAGTGGGGGACCCGTGACGCCGACCGCAAGCTGCCGGTGCTGGTCGAGCATTTCATGTCCGCGAGCGAGGGGGCGGTCCGTTCGCTCCTGCGTGAGGGGGCCGCGTGGTCCCCTGCCGAACTCGGCGCTTTCGTCGGCGGTGCCGTCTACCGCGCCTTCCGCGACGCATAACGAGGAGGACGATCGTGAACCAATCCCGGATGCTGGCCGGTCACGGCTGGCCGTTCGACGCGGACCGGCCGCGTGAGGATCACGGGCTCTTCGGCCCGGACTCGCCGACCTGGCGGGTATGGACCAATCCGACGGCGTTGATCGCGTTCCTGCGGTCGATCGTCGTGGAGAGCTTCGATCCGTTCCTGACCGCGGCGGTCGACGACTCCAACGGCGTCCGCTACGACCTGCGTGGACGGCTCGACAGCACGTTGACGTACTTCACGATCGTGGCGATCGGTGACAGCCGCGCGGCGATCGAGTCCTCGGAGCTGCTGACGAAGGTCCATGCCCGCGCCACCGGCATCGAGCCGATCAGCGGGCGCCGCTACAGCGCCAACAACCCCGACAGCCAGCTGTGGATCCACATCACCGGATGGCAGTCGAACCTCTACTGCTACGAACGGTACGGACCGGGTCGTCTGTCCACAGAGGACGAAGAACGGTACTGGGCGGACTGTGTCACCGCGGCGGAACTGCAGACGTGCGATCCGGCGAAGGTACCCCGCAGCCGCGCCGATGTCCGGGACTACTACGCGGACACCCGGAAACGGCTCTGTATGTCCGAACGCGCCGCCGGGCTCATCGAGCATTTCCTGCATCCGCCGCGGCAGAAGGGCGAGCCGTTGTTCTGGCCCGCGACGAGGGCGCTGACCGTCGCGACGGTGGCCACCATCCCGCGGTGGATGCGCCGTCTCGGCGGATTCGACCAGCCCGCCGCCCTTGACGCCATGGCGCTGCCGACGGGCCGGGCTGTCGTGCGCGCCGCGACGCCGTTGAAGCGGCGACTCGCCATGGTCGATCGCATCGCACCGTCGGTGCGACCGGTCTGGCAGCAGGCGCTCGCCGGTCCGCCACCGCTGCGGGACGAGGTCCTCAGTCCGTCGCGGGCGCGGGAACTGTACGGGCAGCAGGGCGCGCGAGCCGAGAGGTCCGCCGGGTAACGAGGCCGACGCTCTGTGCTCTCGCCGGGGCACGCAGGCTGGCGGCCGGGTTCAGCGGCCGGTGAAGGTGGCCTTGCCGGGGCCGTCGGCGAGGAACGACTTGACCGCGTTCCGCAGATCCTCGGTCTCGTACAACTCGGCCGCGATCGTCGTGACGTGGGCGTTCGCCTCCGGCACCCCGCCGTGGGCGAAATGCCCGAGAATTCGCTTGGTGGCGGCGTGGGCGCGGGTCGGCCCGTCGGCGAGCCGGGTGGCGAAGGCGCGCGCCGCTGCGTCGAAGCCTTCGGCGGGGAGCACGCGGTTGACGACGTTCCAGCGTTCGAGGGTGGCCGCGTCGTAGGTGTCGCCGGTGAAGACGAACTCCTTGGCCCGGCCGGCCCCGGCGCGTTCCGCGAGCCGCTGCGTGCCGCCCATGGTCGGGGTCAGGCCGACGACCTTCTCGACGAGCCCGAACTTCGCACGCTCGGAGGCGAGGATGACATCGCAGGCGACGGCGACCTCGAAGGCCCAGGTGAGGCACAGGGCGTGCGCGGCGAAGACGGTCGGGAACTCCAGCGCCGCGATGCGGTCGGGCAGCGTGAGCATCCGGTCGAAGAGCACCTTCGCCTCGGCGGCCGAGTCCTGCGCGTCGAACAGGGAGACGTCGACGCCGCCGCTGACGATCTTGCCCTCCGCCCGGATCAGCAAAGCGCGGGCCGGTGCGGCCTCCAGCTGCGCGACGGCGTCGACGAACTGGTCGTGCAGCTCGGCGGTGTAGAGGTTCAACGGCGGCGCGTCGATGGTGACCACGGCGAGGCCGCCGTCGCGGTCGAGCCGGACCAGTGCGTTGTCAGCCATGCTCACCCTGTTTCTTCGGCTTCCAGGAGGACGTCCCAATAGTGCTGGGCGTCCGGGCGCCAGTCGACGTGTTTGTGATGGAACAGATCGGCGGCCTGCGCCCCGCACCATCGGGTCGGCAGCAGCTCGGCGGGCAGGCGCGGATCGAGGTAGGGGAACCGGCGCCACTCGTGCACGAGCTCGGTCTGGGCGCGCAGCACGGCGCGGCCGCCGGACGGGCGCAGGTCGCCGAACCGGCCGACGAACTGTTCGTAACGCTCTTCCAGGTCGGTGAGGTCCCACGACTGCGTGACCATGGCCTCCTGCTCGCCGATCTCGCCGTACGCCGCGATGAACGACAGCGCCTGCGTGCTCAGGCCGAGGTCGGCGAGGATGCGGTCGGCCTCTTCCTGCCGCCCGGGATCCGCGCTGATCCACACCCCGGCCACCGGCGAGCCGAAGCCCGCCCAGGTGAGCCGGGTGCGCAGCCGATGGCGGAGATCCCGTTTCGCCTCCGGCACCGAGATCAGCAGGATCAGCCAGCGGCCGTCCCACGGCGGCCTGTCCCGGCCGAAGGCGTAGACACGCTCCGCGGCCTCGGTGAGCAGGCGGCGTCCCGGCGGGGTCAGCGACCATCGCACGCGACGGCCCAGCCGTTCGGAAACGATCCAGCCCTCGGCGGCGGAGCGGGCCAGCGCCTGCCGCGCGGATTTCTCTTCGACACCCAGGAACCCGAGCACGTCGACCAGCATCGACGTCCAGACCGGCGTGCCGCGGGGGAGCGCGTACTCGCCGAGCACGGTCATCAGGAGCGACCGGGCACTGGTGTGGCTGACTTCGCGGCGTCTGCTGACTTTCGGCCGGGCCGCGGTGGTGCGTGGCTCCGCCATCGTTGGTTCACCGACCTCACTGCTCGGGTCGTGCTGGCGCGAATTCGGAAACCCGATCAGGTTACCGACGAAGAGTGATCGGAAGACTACTCCGCATGGAGTGTTGATCGATGCGGGTCGGAGCCGGGACAGTGCTTCTCCTAGACTCGGATGCCTCATGAGCGCCACACTCGTCGCGAAGGATCTCGCCGCCGCCCACGGTGACCGGACGTTGTTCTCGGGCCTCGACCTGGTCGTCGCGCCGGGCGACGTCGTCGGTCTCGTCGGAGTGAACGGTGCCGGGAAGTCGACGCTGCTGCGGACGCTGGCCGGGCTGAACCGCCCCGAGGAAGGGGAAATCCGGCTCAATCCGCCGACCGCGACCGTCGGCCACCTGCCGCAGGAACCCGAGCGGCGACCTGGCGAGTCGGTCCGCGCCTTCCTGGCCCGCCGCACCGGTGTCGCCGCCGCGCAGGCGGAGCTGGATGTCGCTACGGAGGCGTTGACCGAGGACGTCGCCGGCGCGGACGAGCGGTACGCCGTCGCGCTGGACCGCTGGCTGGCGCTGGGCGGTGCCGATCTGGACGACCGCGCCTGCGAGGTAGCCGCGGAACTGGGCCTCGCGGTGGATCTGGAACAGCCGATGGTGTCGTTGTCGGGTGGGCAGGCGGCGAGGGCGGGGCTGGCCTCGCTGCTGCTGAGCCGGTACGACATCTTCCTGCTCGACGAGCCGACCAACGACCTCGACCTCGACGGGCTCGCGCGGCTCGAGCGGTTCGTGACCGGGCTGCGGGCGGGCACCGTGCTGGTGAGCCACGACCGGGAATTCCTCGCACGCACGGTGGATCGGGTCGTCGAACTGGACCTCGCGCAGCGGCAGGTGCGGGCGTACGGCGGCGGGTACGAGGCCTATCTGGAGGAGCGCGAGGTCGCCCGGCGGCACGCGCGTGAGGACTACGAGGAGTACGCCAGTACCCGGGCGGCGCTCGAAGCGCGGGGCCGGATGCAGCGCGCGTGGATGGAGAAGGGCGTCAAGAACGCCCGTCGCAAATCCCCCGACAACGACAAGAACGCCCGGAAGTTCCGTGCCGAGGCCACGGAAAAGCAGGCGTCGAAGGCAAGGCAGACGGACCGCATGATCGAGCGGCTGGACGTCGTCGAGGAACCACGCAAGGAATGGGAACTGCGGATGGAGATCGCCGCGGCACCCCGGGCCGGCGCGGTGGTGGCGACCCTGCGCGGCGCCGTCGTGCGGCGGGGCCCGTTCACGCTCGGCCCGGTGGACCTGCAGATCGACTGGGCGGACAAGGTCGCGGTCACCGGCGCGAACGGCGCGGGCAAGTCGACGCTGCTGGGCGCGCTGCTCGGCAGGGTCCCGCTGGACGAGGGGAGTGCCGCGCTCGGGCCCGGCGTCGTCGTCGGTGAGGTCGACCAGGCACGGCGGCTGTTCCTGGGCGAGCACCCGCTCGCCGAGGCGTTCGCCCGCGAGGTTCCCGAGTTCGCCGACGCCGAAGTCCGGACACTGCTGGCGAAATTCGGCCTGAAGGCGGCGCACGTGCTGCGCCCGGCCGCGACGTTGTCGCCGGGGGAACGGACACGGGCGGCGCTGGCGCTGCTGCAAGCGCGCGGGGTCAACCTGCTCGTGCTGGACGAGCCGACGAACCATCTCGACCTGCCCGCGATCGAACAGCTCGAGGCGGCGCTGGACCATTACCCCGGCACGCTGCTCCTGGTGACCCACGACCGCCGGATGCTCGACGCCGTCCACGTCACCCGCCGCCTCGAAGTCACCGACGGCAAGGTCACCGAGGTCTGAGCGCTACCGGCGGTTGATGGTGCGGGTGATCCCGGCGACGACCGTGGTGGCGAGCAGCCAACCGGCGGCGACGAGCGCGTAGGACAGCCACTGGTAGCCGCCGTGCGGGTTGACCGCCTTCGCCTGGCCGAAGTCCACGATCGGCAGCAGGAGGTCGAGCGTGTAGACGAAGGGGTTGAAGACCGGCGCCTTGCCGGCGTCCAGCGCGGGCGGGTGGTGGAAGCCGAACACGAGCGTGCCGACGGCGAGGAGCAGGGCGAGCCAGGCCGCCGCGCGGAGCGGCCGGTAGCCGTACCCGACCGTGACGTCCTGCAGGTAGCCCCAGATCCTCGCGTACCGCGGCCGGGTGCCGCGCTGGTGTCGCTGCCTGGCCAAGCCGACTTCGCGGGCCGAGACGTCATCGCCGACGCTGCTGTATGCGGCAGCGAGTTGCGTGTAGCTCTCCGGGACGAAGCCGTCTTCGTTGCGTTTCAGCAGAGGCAGCCGTTCTCGCGCGGGCAGGTGGGGCGCGAGGGCGCCGTACCGGAGACCGTTGAGCTTCACCACTTCTGGCCAGACCTCGGGGGGCGCGGTGAGCAGGTCGAACCGCGCGTTCTGCAGGCTGACCAGCCCGCGGATCGGCTTCGCCTCGCGCAGCGACAATTCGGCGGCGGCGCAGCTGCCGACCCGCAGGGCCAGGACGCCGTCGTCGTTCGACAGCTCGGCGTGCGCGAGGTCGAGCCTGCCGGTGATCTTCCCGCCGCGCAGGTCGACGCACCCTCGCGCGGACACCCGCGTCGCCCGCAGATCGGCGCCGACGACGACATTGTCGGCCCGCAATGCCTTGCCCCCGGCGGAAGTCAGCGTTGCCTCGGTGATGTCGAGGGTGCCGCCGACGCGGGCACCGGTCAGCCGGACCTCGCCCACGGTGGCCAGTCGTGACGCGAGCACGCCGGACCCCACGCCGAGGTTGGTGCCGTCGAGGCAGACGTCGCCCGGGCTGCTCAGTTCGGCGTCACGCAGGTTCAGCGCTCCGTCGATGGCCGCCCCCTCCATGGTCACCGGCCCGATGGCCTTCAGGCCGGGCGCCCAGAGGTCGTTCTCGATGTGCGCGGTGTCCAGCCGCAAGGCTCGGCCCTCGGTCGCTTCGAGGCGGGCGTGTTCGGCCAGGAGCGGCCCCGCGATGCGCGCGCCCGCCAAGCGGACATCCCCGGTGACCCGGCAGGCGGTCAGGTGGAGAGCACCCGCCATACGGACTCTCGCGCCGCGAAGGCCTGGCAGTACCGACGCGTTGAGGTCGAGCTGGCGGGTCCTCGCCGCCTCGACATCGAGCAACTGGTCGAAGTGGCAGGCGTGGAACCGGACCGGGCAGGGGACGTCCGCGCCTGCCAGGTCCAGCTTGCCGCTGATCCGCGCGCCCGCCACGCGCAGTGCCGGGACCACGCCGTCCTCGGCTTTGCCGGTGAGCAGCAACCATCGCAGGAATTCGGCCCGGACCGTCCGCTCGGGTCCCCACGAAGCGCCCTCGTCGGAATCCTCCCGGAAATCGGCCTCCGCGCCGCGGGCGAACGCCCGCAGCACCCGATCCTCGGCCGGACTCAGCTCCACCACAGGCCCCCATCCGTCGGCTCGCCGGATGTTCTCACAGCACTTGTCAGCCCTTGGTGGCTCCTCCGGTGAGACCCTTGACGAACTGCTTCTGCAGCGCCAGGTAGAAGATCAGCACGGGCAGCGTCGCCAGGAACATCAGCGCGAACACGCTGCCGAGATCGGCCTGGTACTGCCCGATCGACCGGTAGATCCCGGTCGTGATCGTGGTGCCCTGGCCAGGGCCGAGGATGATCAGCGGATCGATGAAGTCGTTCCAGATCCAGACCCCGAGGAAGATCAGCACGCTCGCGGTCGCCGGGCGCAGCAAGGGAAACACGACGCGCCAGAACACCTGCATCCGGTTCGCGCCGTCGAGCCTGGCGGCCTCTTCGAGCTCGATCGGGACGCCGCGGATGAACCCGCTGAACACGAACACGCCGAACGGCACGTAATAGCCGACGTTGAACAGCACCAGCCCCGGCACGGTCGCCATGAGGCCGGTGACACGCAGGACGTCGGTGATCGGGATGAGGATGACCTGCGGCGGGATCATCAGCCCGGCCAGCAGCACCAGGGTGAGTACCCTCGTCCAGCGTTTCGCCGACCGCGCGAGGTAATGCCCGAGCATGGCCGACAGCACGGTGAGCACGAGGATCGACAGCACGGTCACGACGACGGAGTTGGTGAGGCTCACCCAGAACAGCCCGTCCGGGCGCGTCAGCACCGCGTGGATGTTCGCGAGCGTCGGCGGCAGCGGGAGCGACGCCGGTTCCCGCGCGATGGCCTCGCCGCGCTTGAACACGTTCGCCAGCACGAGGTACAGCGGGACGGCGAACGCCGCCGCGACGACGACCGCGATCACCGGACGCGGCCACGAAAGGCGCTTCACAGGTCCACTTCCCGGCGTCGCAGGAAGTGCAGCACGACCGTGGTGAGCGCGGCGACGATCACCAGCATCAGCACCGCCATCGCCGAGGCGTAGCCGATGTGGTTGGCGTCGAACCCGGTCTGCAGCACGTCGAAGGCGATCGTCGCGGTCGCGCCGGAGCCCGGTCCGCCGTTGGTGATCACCTTGACGTAGTCGTAGGTCTTGAAGGCCGAGATCAGCAGCACGACGGTGTTGATGGTCAGCGACGGCGCGAGCAGCGGCCAGGTCACCGCGCGGAACCGCCGCACCGGTCCGGCGCCGTCGATCTCCGCGGCCTCGAGCAGCTCCGACGGAACCCCTTGCAGCCCCGCCAAATACACGACGACGCAGAACCCGAGCAGTTGCCAGCACACGATCGAGGCGACCGAGTAGAGTGCGAGATCCGGGTCGGACAGCCACCCCGGCGGATGCTTGACGCCGAGCGCGCGCAACACGGAGTTCAGCGGTCCCTGGTCGTCGAGCAGCCGCGACCACACGATGCTCACCACCACCGAACTGAGCACCACCGGAGTGAAGAACACGCTGCGCAGGGCGTTGTACAGCCAGCCTTTCTTGTCCAGCAGCAGCGCGACGCCGAGACCGAGCACATTGGGCACGATCACGACGATCAGGGTGAGCACCGTCGTGACGCCCAGCGCGGTGCGGAACTGTTCGTCCGCGAACACCATCGCGTAGTTCTCGAACCCGACGAACTTCACGGGCGGGTTGAACGGGTTGTAGTTCGTCAGGCTGTAGCCGAAACTGATCACGATCGGCGCCAGCACGAAGCACGCGTAAACGAGCACACCGGGTGCGCCGAACGACGTGAAGTGCCAGAGCCGTCCCGAAATCGGCTTACGCCGGCGGCCCGCCGGAATGCGTTCCTCCCTCGGCGCGGCGGCGAGATCCGTGGCCATGCCCGGCTCAGCCCGCCTTCGCCCATTCGGTGTCCAGGAAGGCACAGGCCTCCGGGACGGTTTTCCGGCCGGTGATGACGTCCTGGGCGGCCTGGTCCACTTTGTCCTTCATCCCCGGCAACAGCCCGTCGTCGGCGGTTTCCCAGCGGAACGCGTGCACCACGGCGTTCTCCTGCACCGCTCGCTGGTACAGCTCGTAGCCCGCCTTGAAAGTCGGTCCGACGTCGGCGGGAGGCTGATAGCCCTTGACAGCCGGGAAGAGACCATCGGCCTTGACCGACGCGTCGAGCTGGCCCTTGTCGAGCTGGAACCCGAGGGCGAACTTCTTGGCGGCGTCGAGGTTCGCGGCCTTCGCGTTCACGATCATGCCGCCGCCGGTGTACGCGGGAACGACGCGTTTCCCGTCCACGGTGGGGAAATCGAACACACCGATGTCGAAGTCGTGCTTCTTGGCGTCGGCGTTCGCGGCGAACCAGTTGCCCATCGGATACATCGCGCTCTTGCCGTCGAGAAAGGCCTGTTCGGTGGCGGCGTAGTCGCGGGAAACGCTGGTCTTGTCGAGATAATCGCGCGCGGCGAGGTCGGCGAGCCTGCCGAAAGCCTGCTGGAAAACGGAATCGGCGAACTTGACCTTGCCCGCGCGGCGCTGGGTCAGCCAGTCCGGGGTCGTGCCGTAGACCTCGGTGCTGACGAGCCCGGAAAGGATCATCGACGACGGGAAACCGTCCTTGCCACCGCCGATCGTGAACGGCGTGCTGCCCTTGGCCTTGAGTTTCCCGGCGTCGGCGACGAGTTCGTCCCAGGTCTTCGGCGGCACGGCGATTCCGGCCTCGGCGAACAGCTTCTTGTTGTAGTAGATCGGCGGGATGGTCTGCGTGTTCGCGGGCAGCTGGTAGTACCCGCCGCGCACCGGGTTCGCCTCGGGGAACTGGAAATCCTTGAGCTCTTCGGGTTTCCACGCGTACAGATTCCCGGCTTCGGCGAAACCGGCCGAGTCGACGGCGATCATGACGTCCGGGAACTGCCCGGACTGCAGCAGCTGCTTCGCGTACGACGTCCGCCCGTCCGCGGTGGGGGCGACGAGTTTCCTGACGTGGAGGCCGGGGTTCCTGTCCGTGACGCGTTTGATCGCGGCGTCCCAGTAAGCGGGAGTGAGGTTCGGCGTTTCGAAGGTCAGGAAGGTGATTTCGGCGCCGCCTCCGGTGTTCGTGCCGACCGAGCACGCGGTCACGCTCACGGCCAGGAGTGCCGCCACTCCCAGCGCCAGGGACCTTCTCATGGCAGCCGCCTTCCCCGCAGTGTGATACCTGATATATGACGCATTCGATCGGACCTCTGGCGCGATGTCAACCGCCGAATAGCATCAAAACCGGCTCAATGCCCCCGATACGTCGGAGCTTTCAGATCCGGTTGAGCCGAACCACCGTGCTCGCGTAGTCGCCTTCGGGGAGCCGGAGCGGCAAGCCGTGCGAGAGCAGGACGGCCCCGCTGTGCTCGTCGCCCGAGTCCGGATCGCGGTAGTGGGCGGCAGGATCGAGCCCGTCGAGCCGGAGCGGTGCCTCGGGTGCCGGAAACCGTCCGCGCGGCCGATACGCGAAGACGACCGCTCGCGCTGTGTCGGCGGCGACGTACTGAAGCGCGGTGACGCCGTCGTCGGCGGGACGCAACCGGTACAGGCGCCCGTGCTGCACCACCTCGCGGATGTCCCGGTACAGCGCGATTTGCTCGCGAGCGAACGCGAGATCCTCCTCCGGCCACTTCCCGATGTCGCCGCCGATCCCGAGCACTCCGGACATCGCGACGTGGAAGCGAAAACGCAGCGGGATGGACCGGCGGGTGCCGAAGCCGGGGACGTCGGTGACCCAGGCCGACATCGTCCGCGCCGGATACACCTGCCCGAACCCGTGGTGGATGTCCAGCCGGTCGAGGGCGTCGGTGTTGTCGGACGGCCAGACCTGGTCCGCACGGGCCAGCATGCCGAGATCGGTCCTGCCCCCGCCGCCACCGCACGCCTCGATCCGCAGCGCGGGATGGCCGGCGCGGAGCCGGTCCATCACCGCGTACACCGCGCGCGTGTGCTCGACCCACAACCGGTCCGGATCGGCTTCGCCCGGCCAGCCCGCCTCGCTGAACGGACGGTTCACATCCCACTTCAGGAAGTCGATCCGGTGCTCGGTGACCAGCGCGTCGAGCCACTCGTGCGCCCACGCGGCGACGTCTGGCCTGGCGAAGTTCAGGACCAGCTGGTTGCGCAGCTCCGAACGCCGCCGGTGCGGCTGGTGCAGGACCCAGTCCGGATGCGCGCGGTAGAGGTCGCTGTCCGGGTTGACCATCTCGGGCTCGACCCACAGGCCGAACTTCATCCCCAGCCGGTGCACGTGGTCGACGAGCGGGCCGAGGCCGTCGGGAAAGCGCTTTCGGTTGACGTGCCAGTCGCCCAGCCCCGCGTGGTCCCCGGTCCGTTCGCCGAACCAGCCGTCGTCCAGCACGAACAGCTCGGCGCCGAGCGCCGCGGCCTGCTCGGCCAGCGCGCTCTGCCCGGCGACGTCGACGTCGAAACCCGTTGCCTCCCAAGAGTTGTAGAGCACCGGACGCGTTTCGCCGGGATGCGGCAGGACGTGGCCGAGGACGTAGCGATGCCACTCCCGGCTCGCCCCGCCGAATCCGCCGCGGGTGTAGAGGCCGGCGAACACCGGGGTCGTCAGCCGATCACCGGGGCCGAGCCGATGACTGACGCCGTCCTGCCCGAAGCCGCCGCTGACGGTGACGCGGCCGGTCGAGGCGCGAGTCGTCGTGATCCGCCACGACCCGCTCCACGCCAGCGCCGCGCCGTAGACCTCGCCATGGCGCTCGGTCGCGGTGCCGTCGTCGAGCATGACCCACGGATTCGCGTGGTGGCTGGTGATCCCGCGCCTGCTGGCGGCCACGGTTTCCCCGTGCGCCAACGGATCCCGTCGCAGGGCGCACTCGCCCGCCCATCGGCCGGTGACGTGACTGAGCCGGTAGCCGGGCCACCGCGGCAGCACCCAGGACGCCGAATCGGCGCGGACCACCTCGACCTCGTCGCCGTCGTTGCCGAGTTCGAGCCAGCGCTCGACGACGTCGGTGCCGCGTGCGATCCGGTAGTGGAGCGTGAACCGCAGCGGATAGTGCCGGTCGCGGAACTCGAGCCGCAGGTGCGGCGCGTCGATCGTGTATCCGGTGTACTGCCATTCCACCGAGCGGGTGTGTTCGGTGAAACGGATCTGCAGCGCCGGGGGCCAGTACCGGGTGCCGCCGTCGGCCGCGAGTTCGTCGAGGCCCTCGTCCGGATCGTTGAACCCGTCCCACCACGGCCGTGACCCGGTGCCGAGCCCGGCGATCTGCGCGAGCGTCAGCGCCGGGCCCCAGTAGACGTGCCGCGGGACGTCCTCGTCGGTCAGCCGCAGGGCGTAGGACGTGGCCGCGGTCCGGAGCACCCAGGTCCGCGTGCCCTCGTCGCACTCGATCATGTCAGCGATCCTTGCGCGCTCACCCGGCCGCGGTCATCCCCCGTCCCGGTCATCGGGGCAGCGGCGTTCAGGGCCGATCGGTCAGATAACCACCCATGGTGGTGAAGTACTCGTCCGCCGTCAGCTCGACGTCGCCTGCCGTCCGGACTCGTTCGACGACCAGGCCGGGCGACTGCCCGCGTCGTGCCTCGGGGCCGGCGACGATGACGACACCGTCACCCTCCTTGATGAAGATCCGGCCCGGCGTCCCGCCGTAGTGGCCTCGCGAAACGGACGCCTTGACGATCCGCAGCCGCTCGCCGCGGTGGTAGGTGAACGCGTTCGGGTAAGGATCGGACTGCGCGCGCACGAGCCGTTCGATGTCCTCGGCGGGCCAGGTCCAGTCGATGCGGCTGTCGCGCGGAGCGCGCTTGTGGAAGAAGCTCGCCTTCGACCGGTCCTGCGGCACGGGCACTACGTTCCCGGACTCGATGAGCGTCAGCGCCTCGATGACGATCGGCTCGATGAGGTCGACCGTGCGGTGGAACAGGTCGGTGGTCGTGTCGGACGGCCCGACCGGGACGGCCCGCTGCAGGACGATGTCCCCGGCGTCGAGTTCGCCGTCCATCATGTGGGCGGTCACGCCGACCTCGGGCTCGCCGTTGATGAGCGCCCAGATGAGCGGCGAAAATCCGGCGTAGGCGGGCAGCAGGGAGTCGTGCACGTTGAGCGTGCCGTGCCGCGGCAGCGCGAAGATCTCCGGCGGCAGCCAGGTACGCCAGTTGTTGGCGACGATCAGGTCGAGGTCGGCTTCCTTGAGCTCGGCGAGCAGTTCCGCGTCGTCGGGGCGGGTGCGCAGCAGCGCGCGGATGCCGTTCTCCCCGGCGAGTTCGGCCACCGAATCCGACCAGATCCTTTCGTAGGCGTGGTCGCTCTTCGGGTGGGTGACCACGAGCGCGACCTCGTGGCCGCCGTCGATCAGCGCCTTGAGGGTGCGGTGTCCCCAGGTCTGGTAGCCGAACATGGCCACGCGCATGAGCTGCCCTTTCGGGGTCGAGGGATGAATATCACCACCAAGGTACTAGTTGAGGCTGCCCTAAGTTAGGTTAGGGTTTCCTGAGCTTTGCGTCGGTGGAACGAGATGCGGCAGTGCCGCGCTAGGGGACCAACATGGCACCAGCAGGAGCCGGTGAGCGGATTCCGGTCTACGACGTCGTGGGGGTGGGCTTCGGACCCTCGAACCTGGCGCTCGCGATCGCGCTGGCCGAGCACAACGCCGCGCCGGGGGACGCGGGCACGGTGACCGCGCACTTCCTGGAACGCCAACCGCGCTTCGGCTGGCACCGCGGCATGCTGATCGACACCGCGACGATGCAGGTCTCGTTCCTCAAGGACCTCGCCACGATGCGGAATCCCACCAGCGAGTTCAGCTTCCTGAACTACTTGCACGGCAAGGGCAGGCTGGTCGATTTCATCAACCACAAGAACCTGTTCCCGCTGCGCGTCGAGTTCCACGACTACTTCGAGTGGGCCGCGGCGAAGGTCGACGACGTCGTCTCCTACGGCACCGAGGTACGTTCGGTGCGGCCGGTTTTCGAGGACGGGGAAATCGTCTACTTCGACGTCGAAGCCGTCGCCGACGGCGAGCCGGTCGAGCTGCGGGCGCGAAACCTGGTGCTGGGCACGGGTTTGCGGCCCAACCTGCCCGAGGGCGTGAGCGCGGGGGAGCGGGTCTGGCACAACAGCGAGCTGCTGCACCGGGTCGAGGCGTTGCGCGGCACCGATCCGCGCCGGTTCGTGGTGGTCGGCGCCGGGCAGAGCGCCGCCGAGGTCGTGGCGCTGCTGCACGACGAATTCGGTGACGCCGAGGTGTGCGCGGTCTTCGCGCGGTACGGCTACAGCCCCGCCGACGACAGTTCCTTCGCGAATCGGATCTTCGACCCGGAAGCGGTCGACCAGTTCTACCGTGCGGACGAACCGGTCAAGGAACGCCTGATGCGTTACCACGGCGCCACCAACTACTCCGCGGTCGACCTCGACCTCATCGACGAGCTGTACCGGCGGATGTACCGGGAAAAGGTCCTCGGCGTCGAGCGGCTGCGCATGCTCAACGTCTCGCGCCCGGTCGACGTGACCGACACCGGATCGGGCGTGCTGGTGACCGTGGAGTCGCTGACCACCAGCGAGCGGACCGTGCTGGAGGCCGACGCGGTGGTCTATTCCACCGGCTACCTGCCCGCGGACCCGACACCGCTGCTCGGCGAGCTCGCGGCGGGCTGCCGCCGCGACGACCGGGGCAGGCTGCGGATCGAACGGGACTACCGGATCGAACTCGACCCCGCGCCACGCGGCGGTGTCTACCTTCAGGGCGGGACCGAGCACACGCACGGGATCACGTCCTCACTGCTGTCGAACACCGCGGTCCGGGTCGGCGAGATCCTGCGGTCCATTGTGGACCGCAGGGCGGCCGCGGTGCCGCCTGCCGAGTACGCGGTAAGCGTTTCCCGCTAGGTCCGTTCCCCGTTCCCCGTGGAGGCATCGATGACCCGCGGCGTCCTGCCCGGTTTCCCGCTCACCGCGGCGCAGGCCGGGGTCTGGTACGCGCACCAGCTCGACCAGGCGAGCCCGGACTTCGGGCTCGCCTGGTCCGTGGAGATCCGTGGCGCGATCGACCTGGACCGGCTCCGCGACGCCGTGCGCCGCGCGGTCACCGAGGCGGAATGCCTGCACGTGACGGCCGGAATGGCCGGCGGCAGGCCGGTCCAGTACCCGGTGGCGCCGTCGGCCGGCGTCGACGTCGTCGATCTGACCGGCGAGGCGGACCCGTCCGTGGCCGCGGAGGCGTGGATGTCCGACCGGCTGGGGACGGGCATGAACCCGGCGCGGGGCCCGCTGACCGCCCACGCGGTGCTGATGCTCGGACGTGAGCACGTCGTGTGGTTCCAGCGCTACCACCACTTCGTGATGGACGCGCACGGCCAGCTCGCGCTGACCAGGAGGGCCGCGGCGCTCTACAACGGATCGGACGACGATCCCGGCTGGGCGCTCCCGGTGCTCGCCGACGCCGATGCGGCGTACCGGGAATCCGCGCAGCATGCGACCGATCGTGCCTACTGGCAAGGAAAACTGGCCGGGCGCCCGGATCCGGTCCGGCTCGTGGAACGCTCCGGTGCCCCGGTCCGCCACGGGTTCGTCCTCTCCGCGGCCCGCACCGGTGCGCTGCGGAAGCTCGCGGGGAATCTGGGCACGCGGCTGTCCCGTGTGACGATCGCGGCGGTCGCGGCCTACGCCCACCGGGTCACCGGTGTCGAAGACCTGGTGCTCGGCCTGCCCGTGGCGGCACGTGACGAGGCGACACGGGGCAGGCCGGGGATGACGGCGAACCTGCTGCCCCTGCGGCTGACCGTGCGCCCGGAACACACCCCCGCGCAGCTGATCGAGACGGTGGCAGCCGAGGTCGGCGAGCTGGTCGAACACGGCCGGTATCGCGGTGAGGAGCTGGCGAAGGAACTCGGTGTGCCCGGCGGGATCCACGACCTGGTGGGTCTCGGTGTCAATCATCTGACCACGGGCAACGGCCTCGCTTTCGGGACTGCTCAGGCGTCGGTCCGCCCTCTCGCGTTGGGCCCGGTGACCGATCTGGCGGTCGCGATCACCGATTCCGGCGAGGGACATGGTCTGCGGATCGATCTGGAGGGGGTCTGTACCCCGGCGGAGTTCGTCGGCCACGAGCGCCGGTTGACCAGCGTCGTCGACGCGCTGCTCATCAGGACGGACCAGCCGCTCGCCGGGATCGACCTGCTCAGTGCGGCCGAACGCGCCCGGGTACTGGCGGAGTTCGGCGCCGATCCGGCCGACGCACCCGAGCTGACCTGGCCCGCGGCGTTCGACCGGGTGGTGGCGAAGACACCGGACGCCGTCGCGGTGGTGTGCGAGGAAGAACGGCTCAGCTATCGCGAACTGGACGCCGCGGCCAACCGCCTCGCCCGGTTGCTGCAGGCCCGCGACGTCGGCACCGAGGACGTCGTCGCGGTCGTGCTGCCCCGCTCGGTCGACCTCGTGGTCGCGTTGCTGGGGGTGCTCAAGGCCGGGGCGGCGTATCTGCCACTGGACCTCGACCACCCGGAGGACCGGCTGGCCTACATGCTCGACGACGCGAGCGCACGTCTCATGCTGTCCACGGTGGATCTTGCGGATCAGTTGCCTGTCGGGTCCGAAGTAGACCGCGTGTTGCTCGACGACGCTTCGGTGCGTGCAGAACTCTCCACACTGGACTCATCCACAGTAGACGTCAGCGGGCTGAGGTTGGATGGCGCCGCCTACGTCATCTACACCTCGGGCTCCACAGGACGCCCCAAAGGCGTCGTGCTGTCCCACGACGGTATCGGCAGCCTGATCGTGACGGCGACCGAGCGGATCGGGATCGGGCCGGACAGCCGGGTTGTTCAGTTCGCTTCGGTCGGATTCGACGTCACGGTGTGGGATCTGGTGATGTCGCTGTGCGTCGGCGGCAGGCTGATCCTGGTGCCCGCGCACCGCCGCGTCGCCGGCGTCGAGCTGACCGGCTACATCACCGAGCACGCCGCGACCCACATGATCCTGCCGCCGTCGCTGGTGGCCGCGCTGCCGCGGGAGTGCACGCTGCCGCGCGGCGCCACGCTGATCGTGGGCACCGAGACCGTGCCGCCGGACCTGATCGCCCGCTGGGCCCGCGACCTGCGCGTCGTCGCCGCGTACGGGCTCACCGAGGCGACGGTGAATTCCACGCTCTGGCCGGCCGAAGCGGACTGGACAGGCCCGATCCCGATCGGGCACCCGGACCCGAACACCCGGTGCTACGTGCTCGACACCGCGCTCAGCCCGGTGCCGGTCGGCGTCGAGGGCGAACTCTACGTCGGCGGTCGTGGCCTGGCCCGCGGTTACGTGGGCCGCGCCGGCCTTACGGCGGAACGGTTCGTGGCGGACCCGTTCGCGGGCGCCGGCGAACGCATGTACCGCACCGGTGACCGGGTGCGCTGGCGCGCCGACGGCGAGCTGGACTTCCTCGGCCGCGCCGATCACCAGGTCAAGATCCGCGGGTTCCGCATCGAACCCGGCGAGATCGAATCGGTCGTCGTGGCCCATCCCGCGGTCGCCTCGGTGGCCGTGGTGCCGCGCGAGGTGAGCCCGGGGGACCGGCGGCTCGTCGCCTATGTGGTGCCCACCACCGATTCGGCGGGCGAGCGCGATGCCGAGCGGGAAGCCGCTCAGGTCGAGCGCTGGAAGAGTGTGCACGAACTGCTCTACTCGGTCGCCGACCGCGACCCGTTCGAAGAGGGCTTCACCGGCTGGAACTCCACCTACGACGGAGAACCGTTGCCGCTGGAGGAAATGCGTGCCTGGCGTGAGTCCACAGTGGATTCGATCAGGGCGCTCGGGCCACGCCGGGTGCTGGAGATCGGTGTGGGCAGTGGATTGATCCTCTCCCGGATCGCCCCGGACGTCGACGAGTACTGGGGGCTCGACCTGTCCGAAGAGGTCGTCGATCTCCTCCGGCGGCGGGTCGCGGAACGACCGGAGCTGGCGGAGAAGGTCCGGCTGCACGCGGCGCCCGCCCATGACCTCGGCGATCTCCCCGGCGGGCATTTCGACACGATCGTGCTCAACTCGGTCATCCAGTACTTCCCGAGCGCCGACTACCTCGCCGACGTGCTGAGTCAGGCCGTCGAGCTGCTCGCCCCGGGCGGCGTCGTGTTCGTCGGCGACGTCCGGAACCTGCGGCTGCTGCGCGCGTTGCGGGCCGGTGTCGCGGTCGGTGCCGGTTCGGCCACTTTGGACGCTGTCGACACGGCTGTCCGCTGGGAAGACGAACTACTGGTGGATCCGGGCTTCTTCCCGGCGCTGACTCGGCATGCGGACGGGATCGCCGAGGCGGATGTCCGGCTCAAACGCGCCGGGTACGACAACGAACTGAGCCGCTACCGCTACGACGTCGTCCTGCGGACCACTGCCGCGCGATCGCAGGAGTGCCCGGTCGTACCGTGGGCCGAGTTGGGCTCGTCAGGCGCCCTGACCGAGCACCTGAGCACCCGGCGTCCGGAGACCCTGCGCGTCGCGGCCGTGCCCAACGATCGGCTGACCGCCGACCTTTCGGCGCTGCGCGGACTCGGTGCCGGGCTGCCTGCCGCGACCGGGCGGCCCGCCGATCCGGACGTGCTCCTCGAACTGGCCGCCGCGGCGGGCTACCGGGGCGTCGCGACCTGGTCCGGCCCGGACACGGACGGCGCGTTCGACCTCCTGCTGGCCCACGAGGATTCCACTGTGGACCTCCGGGGCGACTATCTCGGAGCGGACGCGCCGCTGGCGTCCTTCGTCAACGTGCCCGCGGTCTTCCGTGATCCGGCCGGGCTGATGAAGGAATTGCGAAGCCGCGTCGAAGACGCCCTGCCCCACTACATGGTTCCGTCGGCCTTCGTCGCGCTCGACCGGCTGCCCTTGATGACGAACGGAAAACTCGACCGAGCGGCATTGCCGGAGCCCGATTTCGGGGCGTTGGCCAGTGGTCGCGCGCCCCGCACTCCGCGCGAACAAGCCTTGTGCGCGGTGATCTCCGAGGTGCTGGGCGTTGCTTCGGCAGGTGCGGACGACGACTTCTTCGCGCTCGGCGGCGACAGTATCCAATCGATCCGCCTCGTGCTCGGCGCCGCCGAACGGGGCCTGGTGATCACGCCACGTCAGGTGTTCCAGCATCGCACCGCGGAAGCGCTCGCCGCCTGTGCCACCGAGGTGGTCGCCGAGCCCGCCGTGGACAGTCCGCTGCTGGAACTGTCCACAGCGGACGCCGACGCGCTCGGTGCGTACGAGGAAGTCCTGCCGGTGACGCCGTTGCAGGAAGGTTTCTACTTCCACGCGGCGTTCGACACCGAAGAGTCCGATGTGTACACCGTGCAGGAGGTGTTCGACCTGCGCGGCCCGCTCGACCCGACGGCGGTGCGCCGCGCGGTGCAGGACCTGCTCGACCGGCACACGTCGCTGCGTTCCGGCTTCCGCCTGCTCGACGACGGCCGGGTCGTCCAGGTCGTCGCCGGACACGCCGAGCTGCCGTGGCGCGAGGTGGACGTGCGGGACAGCCCCGGCCCGGATCGCGCGACGGCGGCACTCGAAGCCGACCGGACGCGCCGGTTCGCGCTCGATCGGCCGCCGTTGCTCCGCGCCACGCTGGCCCGCATCAGCGAAGACCGCAGCAGGCTGGCGCTCACCTTCCACCACATCGTCGCCGACGGCTGGTCGGTGGTGGTGATGGTGCGGGAAATCCTCGCCCGCTACGACAACCAGGACGCGCTGCCCGCCCCCAGTTCGCGGGCGGGCTACCTCCGTTGGCTGGCGGGCCGCGATTCCGACTCCGCCCGGCGAGCGTGGGAGAACGCGCTGGCCGGGATCGAGGAACCCACCCGGCTGGTCGAGACGCCGAGGGGGACAGCTCCGCGCCGTTCCGCGAAGATCCACGTCTCTCTCGGCGAAGACGTCACCGGGAAGCTGGGCACGCTCGGCCGGGAACGCGGCCTGACGCTCGGCACGCTGCTGCACGGCGCCTGGGGCCTGCTGCTCGGCAGGCTCACCGGACGCGACGACCTGGTCTTCGGCAGCACGGTCTCAGGCCGTGGCGCCGGGGTGGCGGGCATCGAATCGGCGGTCGGCCTCTACATCAACACGCTTCCGGTCCGGCTGCGCTGGTCCGGTTCGGACACCCTGACGACGGTCCTGCGGCGGCTACAGGACGAGCAGACGGCGTTGCTGGACCACCAGCACCTCGGGCTCGCCGAACTCCAGCGCCTCGCCGGAACCGGGCAGGAAGAGCTGTTCGACACGCTGGTGGTGGTCGAGAACTACCCACGGGACAGCGATCAGAGCGGTGCGCTGATGGTCAGCGGTGTCGAAGTCAACGACGCCGTGCACTTCCCGGTGGCCCTCATCGCCACACCGGGCGAGACCCTGGACTTCAGCCTGAAATTCGACGCGGCTCGCCTCGACGCGCACGCGGCGGAACGGCTCGCCGAACGATTCCTCCGTGTGCTCGAAACGATCGCGGCCGACGCCGATCAACTCGTGTCCCATGTGGACATCGCATCACCGTCTGAGCTGTCACGGGTCGCGGAGATCAACGCGACCGCGGTGACGATCCCCGAACGCACCCTGGTTTCCGCCTTCGCGGATCAGGTCGCGAAGACACCCGATGCCCCCGCAGTGATTTTCGAAGGCGCGGAGCTGTCCTATGCGGAGCTCGACGCACAGTCGGACGCACTCGCGCGGCGGTTGCGCGCGCTGGGAGCGGGTCCGGAGCACGTGGTCGGAGTCACCGTCCCACGCTCGGCCGAACTGATGATCGCGCTGCTGGGCGTGCTCAAATCCGGCGCCGCGTATCTGCCGATCGACCTCGATTACCCGGCCGACCGGCTGACGTTCATGCTCACCGGCTCGGGTGCGAAGCTCGTCGTCACGGAACCCGGCACCGTGGACCGGGTTCCCGTGGTCGAAGGTGTGACTTCGGTGCCGGTGACCGGCCCGGAAGCGCCCGATGCCGTCCCGGCGCCGCCGGATCCGGACAACGCCGCTTATCTGATCTACACCTCCGGTTCGACCGGACGGCCCAAGGGTGTGGTGGTCACCCACCGCGCCATCGCGAACCGGCTCGCCTGGACGCAGCACGAGTACCGCCTCGCCGGAAACGACCGGGTACTGCAGAAAACCCCGTCGAGCTTCGACGTTTCGGTGTGGGAGTTCTTCTGGGCCCTGTGCGAGGGCGCGGCGGTGGTGCTCGCCAAGCCGGACGGTCACCGCGACCCGGCCTACCTTGCCGGGCTGATCCGCGAACAGCGGGTCACCACCCTGCATTTCGTGCCGTCGATGCTCACCGCCTTCCTTGGCGCGGAGGAGGTCACGGACGATCCACGCTGGGCCGATCACCTCCGGCACGTGTTCGCGAGCGGTGAGGCACTGCCCGGCGAAGCCGCCGAGCGGTGGCGTGCCCTGACCGGCGTCCCGCTGCACAACCTCTACGGCCCGACCGAGGCCGCTGTCGACGTGTCGTATTTCGCCTGCCACGGCGGTTCCGGGACGACCGTCCCCATTGGACGTCCGGTGTGGAACACCCGCCTCCACGTGCTCGACACCTGTCTCCGGCCGGTGCCCGACGGCGTCGCGGGCGAGCTGTACCTCGCCGGTGTCCAGCTCGCCAGGGGCTACCACCGACGGCCAGGGCTCACCGCCGAACGGTTCGTCGCCGATCCGTTCGGCGAACCCGGCGGGCGGCTCTACCGCACCGGCGACCTGGTGCGCCGTCGCGCCGACGGCGAACTGGAGTACCTCGGGCGTACCGACCGGCAGGTCAAGATCCGCGGCAACCGGATCGAACTCGGCGAGATCGAGGCGGTCATCGCCGCTCAGCCGGGGGTGACAGCGGCGGCGGTCGTGGCTCGCGACGGCGCGCTCGTCGGCTACGCGACCGGATCCGCCGAGGTCACACCGCTGCGGACGGCGCTGTCCGAGGCGTTGCCCGCGCCGATGGTGCCCAGTGCGCTGATGGTGCTGGACGAGTTCCCGCTGACTCCGAGCGGGAAGCTCGACAGCCGGGCGCTCCCCGCACCCGCCGTTCCGGAAACCGGCCAGGTCGCCGCACCCCGCGACGGCAGGGAACGGCTACTGGCCGGGATCTTCGCCGAGGTGCTCGGGCTGGCGGACGTCGGTGCCGACGCGGACTTCTTCCTGCTCGGCGGTGACAGCATCTCGTCGATCAGTGTGTCCAGCCGGGCCCGGAAGGCGGGCTTCGCACTGAGCCCGAAGGACGTGTTCGACCATCGCACCCCGGCCGCGCTCGCCGCCTTGGGCGGTCCTGCGGAACTACTGGAAACTGTCGCATCACCGTCCGATATGGACGGTGTAGGTGACGTTCCGCTGCTGCCCGCCGCGCATCGCCTGCGCGAACTCGGAGACGCGGCGGTGCCCGAGTCCGTCGTGCTCCGGACGCCTGCCGCGGCGGACATCGAGACACTGGCCGCCGCTGTGCAATCGGTGCTGGACCACCACGACGGTCTGCGACTCAAGCGTACCCGCGTCGCGTCCGTGCTGTGGTCGCTGGAAACCCAGCCCATCGGCGCGGTGTCCGCGGCCGATCTGCTGCGACGTGGCGAAATCACGGACGAAACGTTCGCCGAAGCCGCTGCCAGGCTTGACCCGGACGCGGGTATCCTGCTCCAGGCGGTGTGGTCCGACGCGGAGGCCGAACTGCTTCTCGTCGCGCATCCGCTGCTGCTGGACGTGTGGTCGTGGCCCACGATCGCGGACGACCTCGCGGTGGCGTGGGCGGCCGTCAGCGAAGGCCGCCGACCGGCGTTCGACTCGATCGAGACTTCGCTGCGTACCCACGCCCGGCGGATCGCCGAACGGGCTCACAGCCCGCAGACGCTCGCCGACTTCGAACGCTGGGCGGACCTTCTCACGAGCACGGAACCCCTGCCCGAGACCGGGAACCAGGTCGAACGCACAGTCGCGTTGTCCACTGAGGACACCGAGAAGATCATCGACGTCCTGCCCGACGTCGTGCGCGTAGACGTCACGGACGTGCTGCTGGCGGCCCTGAAACAGGCAGCCGGGGACGTCCTGGTCGAGGTCCAGGGCCGTCCGCGCGGGATGGCGAGGACGGTCGGCGCGGTACACGACGCACGTCCGGTGCGGCTGGCCGGTGTGGGGGAGCCGCTGGAAATCCTCAAGCAGGTCAAGGAGATCGTCCGCACCACGCCGGACAGTGTTGGCTACGGGCTGCTGCGGTACCTGAACACGCAGACTGCTCCGCTGCTCGCGCGGTCGGCGCGGCCTCAGGTCCTCCTGCGTTACGTGGGCCGGGTCCCGATGGGCGGCGAGGACTGGTCGTTCGTGCGGCAGACGTCGGC
Organism: Amycolatopsis sp. NPDC058986; assembly: GCF_042741125.1. Classification (NCBI taxonomy): domain Bacteria; kingdom Bacillati; phylum Actinomycetota; class Actinomycetes; order Pseudonocardiales; family Pseudonocardiaceae; genus Amycolatopsis; species Amycolatopsis sp. NPDC058986. Next base: position 309,313 of record NZ_JBHYJW010000001.1, read on the forward strand.
GCCCGCCGGTGAGCACACTCTGCGTGTCGGCGTGACCTGCGAGGACACCGAGGCGGGGCCTCGCCTGGTCGCCACCTTCGCCGGTCCGGCCGACGCCGTCGCGCTCGCCGAGAGCTGGCTTGACGCACTCCGGGCGCTCGCGGCGGCGGACACGGCGGAAGTGGTCACGCTGACCCCGTCGGACCTGGCACTGACCGAACTCGACCAGGCGGAGATCGACCGCGTCACCGGGCTGGCCGCTCACCCCCTGGTCGACATCTGGCCGTTGTCGCCGCTCCAGGAAGGCCTCTTCTTCCACTCCAGCTACGACCAGGCCCGCGTCGACATCTACACGATCCAAGAGGTCATCGACTTCGACCGCGAACTGGACGCCGGCAGGCTGCGGGCCGCGTGCGCGGCCATGCTGCGCCGCACACCGAGCCTGCGGGCCGGATTCACCAGCGACGGCCTGCGTGGCCCGGTCCAGTTCGTCACCGCCGAGTTCGCCTCACCGGTGTCCGAAGTGGACCTCAGCGGACTGTCCGAAGCGGACCGCCGGGATCGGCTCGCCGAGATCGTCGAGCAGGATCGCACCACGAGGTACGATCTGGCCGTGCCGCCGCTGTTCCGGCTCACCCTGATCCGGCTCGGCGAGGGCCGTGACCGGGTCCTGGTGAACCGTCACCTCCTGCTGTGGGACGGCTGGTCGGCGTGGTTGTTCATCGAGCAGCTCTTCGCGCTCTACGAACTGTCCGGTGACGACCGTGCCCTGCCCGCCGCAGGTTCCTATGTGGACTACCTGTCCTGGCTGTCCGAACAGGACGTCGAGGCCGCGGCCGGAGCCTGGCGGGACGCGCTCGCCGGCTTGTCCGAGCCGACCCTTATCGGCCCGGACACCCAGGGCAGGGAGCCGGTCACCCCGGTAGCGGTCGACACCCTGCTGCCGGCGGAACTCACCGACCGGCTGCGTGAGCAGGCCCGGCGGCACGGTCTCACGGTGAACTCGGTGCTGAACGCGGCTTGGGCGCTCGTGCTGTCCACCATGACCGGCCGTCAGGACGTCGTGTTCGGCGCCGCGGTGGCTGGCCGCCCGGCGGCCGTCCCGGACATCGAGAGCACCATCGGGCTCTTTCTCAACACGGTGCCCACGCGGGTCCGTCTGAGCCCCGGCGAATCCGTGCTCGACCTGCTGCGCCGCGTCCAGGCCGAGCGGATGGACCTGACGCCGTACGAGTTCATGAGCCTCGGTGTACTCCAGCGGGAGTCCGGCCATCGGACCTTGTTCGACACGCTGTTCGTCCTGCGCAACGCCGACGGTGATGATCGTCTCGCCGGGCTCCGGCATCGGCACGGCATCACCGAGATGGTCAACATCGACGCGACGCATTACCCGCTGACACTCGTGGTGACCCCGGGTTCGCGGCTGCGGGTCACACTGTCCTATCGGGACGATGTCTTCGCCGCGGAGACCGTCGAGGATGTGCTCGGCCGGTTCACTTCGCTTGTGGAGCAACTCATCGGCGACCTCACCGCGCCGGTCGGAGCACTCGATACGCTCTCGGCCGGACGTCGCGCGGAACTGGCGGCGGACTGGGCGTCCAGCGAGAACCCGATGATCGCCGACACGGTCGCGGACCTGCTCGCCCGGCAGGCGGCCAGGACGCCGGACACGATCGCGCTCGTCTTCGGTGAGCAACGGCTGACCTACGCGGAACTCGATGCCCGCGTCAACCGGATGGCGCGGCTCCTGCTCGTCAGGGGAGCCGCGCCGGAACAGGTGGTCGCGCTCGGCCTGCCCCGGTCGATCGACATGGTGGTGGCCCTGTTCGCGGTGCTCCGTACCGGCGCGGCGTACCTGCCGCTCGAACTGGACTATCCGGCCGACCGGCTCGCGATGATGCTGGACGATGCGCAGCCGCTGTGCCTGGTGTCCACTTCGGACGTCGCCGCGGCACTCCCATCGGGGATACCCCGCGTGCTCCTCGACACCGCCGAGGTCGGCGCCGAACTGTCATCATTGGACGGTGGCGAGATCACCGACGCGGAACGTCCGTTGTTCTCGCGCGATCGCGCCGACCGGATGGAACACCCGGCCTACGTCATCTACACCTCGGGTTCGACCGGGAAGCCGAAGGGTGTCGTCACTCCGTATCGCGGCCTGACCAACATGCAGCTGAACCACCAGGAGGCGATCTTCGCCCCCGCGATCGCCTCGGCGGGCGGCCGTGGGCTGCGTATCGCGCACACCGTGTCGTTCGCCTTCGACATGTCGTGGGAAGAGCTGCTGTGGCTGGTCGAAGGTCACGAAGTGCATGTCTGCGACGAGGAACTGCGACGCGATGCCCGCGCGCTGGTGTCCTATTGCGACGAACACCGGATCGATGTCGTGAACGTCACGCCGACCTACGCGCATCTGCTGATCGAAGAGGGCCTGCTGGACGACGGCGACGGCAGTCATCGGCCGGCGCTCGTGCTGCTGGGCGGCGAGGCGGTGTCCGAATCGGTCTGGAACCGGTTGCGGGACACCGAGGGAACCTACGGCTACAACCTCTACGGCCCGACCGAGTACACGATCAACACGCTCGGCGGCGGTACGACCGACAGCGACACCCCCACTGTCGGAAAGCCGATCTGGAACACCCGCGCCTACATCGTGGACGCCTGGCTTCGGCCGGTCCCGGACGGTGTCGCGGGTGAGCTGTACATCACGGGCACCGGTATCGCCCGCGGCTATCTGAACCGCCCCGGCCTGACCTCGGAGCGATTCGTGGCCGATCCGTACGGTGCGCCGGGGGAGCGGATGTACCGCACCGGTGACCTCGTCCGGCGCCGCCCCGACGGGAATCTCGACTTCCTCGGCCGGACCGACGACCAGGTCAAGATCCGCGGCTACCGGGTCGAACTCGGCGAGATCGAGACCGCGCTGACCCGGCATCCGCAGGTCGCCCAGGCCGCGGTCATCGCCCGTCCCGATCCCTCGGCGCCGGGCCTGCAGCGGCTCGTCGGCTATGTCGTGCCCGCCGAGCTGAGCGGCGACGCGCGCGACGCGGCCGAGGCGGAGCAGGTCGGGGAGTGGCAGCAGATCTATTCCGACGAGTACACCGAGATCCCGACCGCGTTGTTCACCGAGGACTTCGCCGGCTGGGACTCCAGCTACGACGGTGAACCGATCCCGCCGGCGCACATGCGTGAGTGGAGGTCCGCCACGGTGGCCCGGATCAGCGAGCTGAAACCGCGCCGGGTGCTGGAAATCGGCGTCGGTACCGGGCTGCTGATGGGACAGCTCGCGCCGGTCGCCGAAGAGTACTGGGGCACGGACCTGGCCGCGCCGGTGATCGCGAAGCTCACCAAGGAGCTGGCGACGGAGCCGGAGCTGGCCGCGAAGATCACGCTACGCGCGCAGCCCGCGCACGTGTTCGACGGCCTGCCGCGCGGGCACTTCGACACGATCGTACTCAACTCGGTGATCCAGTACTTCCCGAGTGTCGACTACTTGACCGACGTCCTCCGGTCCGCGACCGAGTTGCTCGCCGCCGGCGGCTCACTGTTCGTCGGCGACGTGCGGAACCTGCGGCTGGCCAGGTCCTTCCACACCGCGATCCAGCTGACCAGGGCCGATGCCACCTCGGACGTCGCGCGGCTGCGGCGGGCGATCGAACGGGCCGCGGCGCTGGAGAAGGAACTCCTGATCGACCCGGACTACTTCGCCGCGCTCGGGCCGACGCTCGGCGGCGTCGACGTCCACGTCCGGATCAAGCGGGCTGCACTGCACAACGAGCTGAGCCGGTACCGCTACGACGTCGTGCTGACGAAGGATCCCGTCGACTCGTTGTCCGTCGCCCAGGCTCCGCGAATCCTCTGGGGCGAGCTGGGAGTCCTCGCCGAGCTGGAGCGAAAGCTGACGGAGTCGCCCGAACTGCTGCGCGTCGCTCGGATTCCGGACGCCCGGTTGACCGCCGAATTCGAGGCGATGCGCGCGCTGGACGCCGGTGCCTCGCTGCTCGACGTGCTCGACCGTTTTCACTCCGGGGGCGGCGTCGAGCCGGAAGCCGTGCATCGGCTGGGAGAGCGGCTCGGCTACGGCGTGCACACGACCTGGTCGACCGGTGCCGATGGTGTGTTCGACGCGGTGTTCGTCCACTCCGGACTGTCTGCTTCGGACGGACCGGTTTCGGGCCTCTACGTCCCCGCGGCGACCGGGACGAACCTCGCCCGGTTCGCCACCAGCCCGACGGCCTCGCGCGGGGGAGCCGAGCTGGTCCAGGTACTGCGCGAGGCACTCAAGCGGGAACTGCCGGACTACATGGTTCCCGCCGCGTTGGTCACACTCGGCAGCCTGCCGTTGACGGACAACGGGAAGCTCAACGTCCGGGCGTTGCCGGACGCCGAACCGGCGGTCACGCTCACGGAAAGCCGCGCGGCCGAGACTCCGGAGGAAGAGACGTTGTGCGCCCTCTTCGCCGACGTCCTCGGGCTGGAACGGGTCGGCGTCGAGGACAACTTCTTCGATCTGGGCGGACATTCCTTGCTGGCGACCCGGCTGATCAGCCGGGCCCGCACCGAACTGGACGCCGAACTGGCGATCAAGGATCTGTTCGAGGCCCCGACTCCCGCCCTCCTCGCCGGGCGTGCCGGAACCGGGGCGCCCGCCCGGCCCGCCGTGGTCGCGGCCGTCAGGCCTGAGCGGATTCCGCTTTCCGCTGCGCAGCAACGCTTGTGGCTCGTCGAACAGCTGGACGGGAACGGAGCGGCGTACACGTACCCCTTGGTCGTCCGGCTGCGTGGCGCGTTGGACGTCGAGGCGCTGCGAGCCGCTTTTGCCGATGTGCTGGAACGACATGAGGTCCTGCGGACGGTGTTCACCGACGTCGACGGGACGCTGTATCAGTGCATTGTGGACACTCCGGAACCGCCGTTCTCTGTGACGGAATGCCCTGAAACCGACCTCGACACACGGCTGGATTTCGTGGCCCGCCGTCGATTCGACCTGACCGCCGAGCTACCCGCGCGGATCGATGTGGTGCGCCTGGCCGCGGAGGATCACGTGGTCGCGATGGTGCTGCACCACAGTGCGACCGACGAATGGTCCGACCGCCCCTTCCTGGACGACCTGACAACGGCGTACCGGGCGCGACTGACCGATGACCGTCCTCAGTGGACATCGCTGCCGGTTCAGTACGCGGATTTCGCCTTGTGGCAGCGGCGTTTCCTGGCTGATAACGGGGCGGAGCAACTGGCGTTCTGGATCGGAGCGCTGCGCGGCCTGCCCGAGGAGATCCCGCTCCCGCTCGACCGAGCGCGTCCCGCCGTGCCGGGTGGGCAGGGTGGCAAGGTCGCGCTGGAGCTGCCCGCGGAGCTGGCCGACGCCCTCCGGACGTTGTCCGGGCAGTCCGGGGTGAGCCTGTTCATGGTGTTGCAGGCCGCGGTGGCGGCGTTGCTGCACCGCCTCGGCGCGGGCGACGACATCCCGCTGGGCGCCCCGGTCGCGGGTCGCACCGATGCGGCTCTCGACGACCTCGTCGGATTCTTCGTCAACACACTCGTGTTGCGGACCGACGTCTCCGGGGAACCCACGTTCACCGAACTCCTCGACCGGGTGCGGGCCACGGATCTCGCCGCCTTCTCGCATCAGGATCTGCCGTTCGAACGGGTCGTGGAAGAACTCAACCCGGTCCGGCTCCCCGGCCGGAACCCGTTGTTCCAGGTCATGGTCGGCTATCACTATCGGCCGGACGGTGACCCCGACGTCCTCGGCATGGCGACCGAATGGCTCGAACCGGACCAGGGCGCCGCCAAGTTCGACCTGCACTTCACGCTGGTGGACGAGGCAGCCCGGGGCCGCTGTGCCCTGATGCTCGAGTACGCCGCCGATCGCGCCGACCGGCGCACGGCGGAGAGTTTGCTCGCCCGGCTGGCCGGTCTGCTGGCCCAGGTGACGGCGGACCCGGCGTCGCGACTCGGTGACCTCGACGTGCTGAGCGCGGACGAGCGGGCGCGGCTGGAGTCCTGGAACGCGACACGCCACGACGTGCCCGCGCTTGCTTTGCCGCGATTGTTCGAGGCGCAGGTCACGCGGACTCCGGACGCGACCGCGGTGATGTTCGAGGACGAGCGCGTGTCCTATATGGACCTGAACGCTCGCGCGAACCGGCTGGCGCGCTGGCTGGTGAATCGTGGCGTCGGTGCGGGCTCGGTGGTGGCGGTGTCGGTGCCCCGCTCGGTGGAGCTGGTCGTCGCGTTGTACGCGATTCACAAGGCGGGTGCGGCCTACCTGCCGGTGGACCGGGACTATCCGGCCGAGCGTGTCGCCTTCATGCTGGCCGACGCCACTCCGGCCGTGGTGCTGGACGATCTGACGCCGTTCGCCGAGTCGGCGGACCACGACGAGTCCGACCTGGCGGTGGAGATCGACCCCGAGTGCCCGGCGTACGTCATCTACACGTCGGGTTCCACGGGGCGTCCGAAGGGTGTGGTGGTGCCGCACGCCGGGATTGTGAACCGTCTGCTGTGGATGCGGGCCGAGTACGGTTTGTCCACGGACGACCGGGTGCTGCAGAAGACGCCGTCGAGCTTCGATGTTTCGGTGTGGGAGTTCTTCTGGCCGCTCATCACCGGAGCCACGCTGGTGGTGGCGAAGCCGGAGGGACACCGGGATCCGGCGTATCTGGCCGAGTTGATCCAGCGGGCCGGCGTGACGACCGTCCACTTCGTACCATCCATGCTGCGTCTCTTCCTGGAGGAACCCGGATCAGCGCGGTGTGACGCCCTGCGTCGGGTGTTGTGCAGCGGTGAGGCCCTACCAGCCGACCTCGCGACATGGTTTACCGAGGTGTTCGACGCCGAGCTGCACAACCTGTACGGGCCGACCGAGGCCTCGGTCGACGTGACCGCATACCGCGCCACCGCCCCGTTTACGGGCTCGACCGTCCCGATCGGACGTCCGGTGTGGAACACGCGGACGTACGTGCTGGATGCCGCCCTGCGGCAGGTACCGCCGGGCGTCGCGGGGGAGCTGTACCTCGCGGGTGTCCAGCTCGCACACGGTTACCTCGCGCGCCCGGGGATCACCGCCGAACGCTTCGTGGCCGATCCGTTCGGTGCGCAGGGAGAGCGGATGTACCGCACGGGTGATCTCGCGCGGTGGAGCGGTGACGGCGTGCTGGAGTTCCTCGACCGGGTCGATCACCAGGTGAAGCTCCGAGGCTTCCGGGTCGAACTCGGGGAGGTGGAAGCGGCGCTCACCTCGGCCGCTGCGGTCACCGCCGCCGTCGTCGTGGCCAAGGACGACCGGCTGGTCGCCTACGTCATCGCCGAGTCCACAGTAGACACCGAAGAACTGCGTTCGGCAGTGAGCGCGAGCCTGCCGGAGCACATGGTCCCGTCCACGATCCTCGTCCTGGGCGAGTTGCCGCTGACGCCGAACGGCAAGCTCGACCGCGCGGCGCTGCCGGAACCGGATTTCGGCGGGGGACGCGGCCGCGCTCCCGCCACACCGCGGGAGACGGCGTTGTGCGCCCTGTTCGCGGACGTGCTCGACGTCGATAGCGTCGGTCCCGATGACGATTTCTTCGTTCTGGGCGGCCATTCGCTGCTGGCGATGCGGCTGGTCGCGCGCATCCGCACGGCGCTGAACATCGAGGTCGGCATCCGGCAGGTGTTCGACGCGCGGACTGTCGCGCGGCTCGCCACGACGCTCGCCGTACCGGCGGAGTCCCGGCCTGCCCTGACCGCGGTCGCGCGGTCCGGCCACGTGCCGTTGTCGGCGGCGCAGCAGCGGTTGTGGTTCCTCTACCAGCTCGAAGGCCCGACCGCGACGTACACCATTCCGCTTGCCTGGCGGCTCACCGGGCCAGTGGACGTCGACGTGCTCCGCGTGGCGTTCGGGGACGTCGTCACGCGGCACGAGGTGTTGCGGACGGTCTTCGAGACGCACGGCGGTGTCGCGGTCCAACGCGTGCTCGACTCCGTGGAACTCGATTTCGCGGTCGAGTCGATCGCGGAGGAGGGGCTGCGTGCCCGTCTGACCGGTGAGGCGTCCGTCTCGTTCGCCCTCGATGATCAGCCGCCGGTCCGGGTGCGGGTGTTCGCGTTGCCGTCCGGCGAACACGTACTGCTGATCCTGCTCCACCACGTCGTCACCGACGAGTGGTCGGAGCGGCCGCTGCTGGCGGATCTGGCCACGGCCTATCGCTCCCGGCTCGACGGCGACACTCCAAAGTGGACACCATTGCCTGTGCAGTACGCGGACTACGCGATGTGGCAACGTGAAATGCTCGGGTCCGAAGAGGACGATTCGAGTGTCATGGTCCGGCAGCTGGAGTTCTGGCGGGACACGCTCGCCGGGATGCCCGAGGAGCTGGCGCTGCCCACGGACCGTCCGCGTCCGGCGGAGGCGAGCCATCGCGGTGGCACGGTGACCTTCCCCATCGGTGCCGGGCTGGCCGAGCGACTCCGCGCGGTGGCCCGTGAGCACGACGTCAGCATGTTCATGCTGGTGCAGGCCGCGGTGGCGGTCCTGCTGCACCGGCTCGGCGCGGGCACCGACATCCTGCTCGGCGCACCGGTCTCCGGTCGGTCCGACGAGCGGCTCGCGGACCTGGTCGGGTTCTTTGTGAATTCGCTGGTGTTGCGGACCGACCTTTCCGATGACCCGGCCTTCGGCGAGGTGCTCCGGCGCGTGCGGGCAGCCGACCTCGCCGCGTTCGAGCACCAGGATCTGCCGTTCGACAGGCTCGTCGAGGCCGTCAACCCGGAGCGGTCGCTGGCACGTCACCCGCTGTTCCAGGTCATGGTCGTGCATCTGCCCGCGGGTACCGGCGGTCTCGACCTGCCGGGTGTCACAGCGGCTCGGGAGGATTTCGACCACGACGTCGCGAAGTTCGACCTCGAATTCGGCTTCCTCGAAGACGCGGCGGACGGCGGGATCTCCGGCGCCATCGAGTACAGCGCGGATCTGTTCGACCACGACACGGTGGTTGAACTGGGCGGCCGCGTGCTCCGGGTGCTGGAGCAGATCGCCACCCACTCGGCGACACGGATCGGTGCGGTCGATGTCCTCGGCGAGGACGAGCAGGCGCTGCTGGCCGAGTGGAACGCGACAGGCCGGGAGGTCCCCGCGGTCTCCTTGCCGCGACTGTTCGAGGCACAGGTCTCGCGGACTCCGGATGCGACGGCGGTGGTGTTCGAGGACGAGCGGGTGTCCTATGCGGACTTGAACGCCCGGGCGAACCGGCTGGCACGCTGGTTGATCGACCACGGTGTGCGCACCGAGTCGGTCGTGGCCGTGTCGTTGCCGCGTTCGGTGGAGCTGGTGGTCGCGTTGTACGCGAGCCACAAGGCGGGCGCCGCCTACCTGCCGCTCGACCCGGACTACCCGGCCGAGCGGCGCGCGCTGATGGTGGCCGAGGCCACCCCAGTGGTCGTGCTGGAAAACCTGATCCCGTTCGCTGAGTCGGCCTCCTACGGCGGGACCGATTTGGCGGTCGACGTCGATCCGCGACACCCGGCCTACGTCATCTACACCTCGGGCTCGGCGGGCCGCCCCAAGGGGGTGGTCATCCCGCACGCGGGCGTCGTGAACCGTCTGATGTGGATGCAGGCCGAGTACGGTTTGTCCACGGACGACCGGGTGCTGCAGAAGACGCCGTCGAGCTTCGACGTTTCGGTGTGGGAGTTCTTCTGGCCGCTCATCACCGGCGCGACGCTGGTGGTGGCGAAGCCGGAGGGGCACAAGGATCCGGCTTACCTGGCCGAGTTGATCCAGCGGGCCGAGGTGACCACTGTCCACTTCGTACCCTCCATGCTGGAAGTCTTCCTCGCCGAACCACGTGCGGCCGGGTGCCGTGGCCTGCGGCAGGTGATGGCCAGTGGCGAAGCGCTGCCCCCTGACGTCGTCACCCGATTCTCCGAGGTGCTCGACGCCGAGCTACACAACCTGTACGGCCCGACCGAGGCCTCCGTCGACGTCACGGCGTCCGCGGCACACATCGCGACCTCAGGAACCGTCCCTATTGGACGTCCGGTGTGGAACACGCGGACCTACGTGCTCGACGCGACGTTGCGGCCGGTACCACCGGGGGTGCCTGGCGAGCTGTACCTGGCAGGCAGCCAGCTCGCCCGTGGCTACCTCGCGCGGCCGGAGCTCACCGCCGAACGGTTCGTGGCCGATCCGTACGGCGCACCCGGGGAGCGGATGTACCGCACCGGCGACCTCGCGCGCTGGAACCGCGACGGCCACCTGGAGTTTCTCGGCCGAGCCGACGACCAGGTCAAGCTCCGTGGCTTCCGGATCGAACTCGGCGAGATCGATGCCGTACTCGCGTCACATCCCGCTGTCGCGCAAGCACGTACGGTCGTCAGGGAGGATCGGCCGGGACAGCGACAGCTAGTCGCGTACGTGGTGCTCAGCACCGCTACCGACGAGGCCGTGTTGCTTACGCATGCCGCCGCGGTGCTGCCGGAGCACATGGTCCCGGCAGCGGTGGTGCCCGTGGCGGAACTGCCGCTCACGCCCAGCGGCAAGCTCGACCGCAGGGCTCTGCCCGCGCCGGACTTCGCCGACGCGGTCACCGACGACCTGCCGAGGACGCCGCGCGAGACCACGCTCGCGGGGATCGTCGCCGACGTGCTCGGGCTGGCGAAAGTCGGGATCCACGACGACTTCTTCCGGCTCGGCGGCGACAGCATCATCGCCATGCAGCTGGCCGGACGAGCCCGCGACGCGGGTCTGGTGGTGAGTCCGCGTGACGTGTTCCGCCACCGGACCGTCGCCGGGCTGGCCGAGGCTGCCACGGAGCGGCTCTCCGCACCATCCACTGAGGACGGTCGGCCATTGTTGGAGCTGACCGAAGAGGAACGTGCGGAGATCTGGGCACTCGCACCGGACACGGCGGAGGTCTGGCCGCTCACACCGCTGCAGTCGGGCCTGCTGTTCCTGGCCACCATGGACACCGACGGCCCCGACGTCTACACCGTTCAGGTCGCCTTCGACCTCGACGGCGAGGTGGTTCCGGAACGCCTGCGGGCCGCGGTCCAGGCACTGGTCGAGCGGCATCCGAACCTCCGGGGGAGCTACCGCTACCTGAATTCGGGCCGGGCGGTGGCTCTCGTACCGCGCGCAGTCGAGGTGCCGTGGCGGTACGCTGATCTGTCCACTACGGACACTTTCGCCGACGAGCTCGCCCACGAGGGACGGCGGTTCGATCCCGCGACCGCGCCGCTGCTCCGGTTCCTGCTGGTCAAGCTGGACGAGAACCGGTACCGGCTCGTGTTCTCGCACCAACACCTGCTGCTGGACGGCTGGTCGGTTCCCCAGTTGCTGGCCGAACTGCTGGCGTTGTACGCCCACGGGGACGCGCTGCCCCCGGCCCTGCCGTACCGCGCCTACCTGAGCTGGCTGGCCGACCAGGACACCGAGGCAGCCGAGGAGGCCTGGCGCGCGGCGCTCGACGGGCTCGGCGAACCGACGCACCTGGTGCCCGCCGATCCTCAGCGGGTTCCCGGACTGCCCCACCGGCGTGCGCTCGAATTGTCCACTGAGGACACTCGGGCGCTCACAGCGGCCGCTCGTGACCGGGGCCTGACGGTGAACACGCTCGTCCAGACGGCCTGGGGGGTGCTGCTCGGCAGGTTCACCGGACGGACCGACGTCGTGTTCGGTGCCACCGTCGCGGGACGGCCGCCGGAACTGGCCGGAGCCGACCGGATGATCGGCCTGTTCATCAACACCGTCCCGGTCCGGGTGCGGTTCGACCCGGCGGAAACGGTGGGCGAGGTGCTCGACCGGCTCCAGGACGAGCAGTCAGCGCTGATCCCGCACCAGCACCTCGGGCTCGCCGACATCCAGCGAACCGCCGGGCTGGGCGAGCTGTTCGACACGCTGATCGTGTTCGAAAGCTATCCTGGCGCCGAGGAACCCGAAGGCGGCCAAGGCCTGCGTGCCGAGATCGTCCGGCACGAAGACGCCACGCACTACCCGCTGACCTGGGCTGTCGAGCCGGGCGAGCGGCTGAAGCTGACCGCCGAATACCGGGCGGACCTGTTCGACGATGCCGTGCCGCGGCGGTTGCTGACGGCGATGGAACTGGTCCTCCGTGCCCTGGTGTCCGATGTGGACAGGACGATCGGCGCGGTCGACGTCCTGAGTGCCGCCGAGCGGCGGCGGATCGTCCAGTGCTGGAACGCCACCGCGGCCGAGGTCGAGCCGTCCACAGTGGCCGGTCTGTTCGAAGCTCAGGTCCGCCGCTCACCGGACGCGGTGGCGGTGGTGAGCGGGACGACGTCGTGGACGTACGCGGAGCTGAACGCGCGAGCCAACCGGCTGGCGCGGGCGCTCGTGGAGCGCGGTGCCGGACCCGAGACGGTAGTCGCGTTGGCGTTGCCCCGGTCGGCGGAAACACTGCTCGCGATTCTGGCCGTGCACAAGGCAGGGGCGGCCTACCTGCCGCTCGACCCCGCCTACCCGGCCGGACGGCTCACGGCGATGCTCGCCGACGCACGTCCCCGGCTGCTGCTCACCGATCCGGCGGTGTCCGGTTCGTTCACGACATCCGAAGTGGACACTTTGTCGTTGCCGGAACTGTCCATGCTGGACCTTCCGGCTCACAATCTGTCCGATGAGGACCGGTGGAAACCGTTACGTCAGGAGAACCCGGCGTACGTGATCTACACGTCCGGTTCGACAGGGACTCCGAAGGGTGTCGTGGTGACCCACCGTGGCCTGGCCAATCTGTTTCACAGCCATCGCGAGACGCTGTACCGGCCGGCGATCGCGAAGACCGGACGTACGCACCTGCGCGTCGGCCATGCCTGGTCGTTCTCCTTCGACGCCTCCTGGCAGCCGCAGCTGTGGCTGCTCGACGGGCACGCCGTGCACGTCGTCGACGAGGAAGCACAGCGTGATCCGGAGCTGCTGGCCGCGATGATCCGGCGGGACGGGTTCGACTTCATCGAGGTCACGCCGTCGTTCTTCGCGCAGATGGCCGAGGCGGGGCTGCTCGATGGCGACCGCTGCCCGCTCGCCGTCGTCGGGGTGGGCGGCGAGGCGGTGCCGGAACAGCTGTGGCATCGTTTGGCCACTTTGGACGGCACCGAGGCGTTCAACCTCTACGGCCCCACGGAATCCACTGTGGACGCGCTGGTCGCGAGGATCGCGGACAGCACACGCTCACTCGTGGGGCGGCCGGTCGCGAACACCAGGGCCTATGTGCTCGACGGCGCGCTGCGCCCGGTGCCACCGGGTGTCACGGGCGAGCTGTACCTCGCCGGGGCGGGCCTGGCCAGGGGATATCTGGGCAGGCAGGGGCTGACCGCCGAGCGGTTCGTCGCAGACCCGTTCGGCGCGGAGTTCGGCGACGCGGGCGGCCGGATGTACCGCACCGGTGATCTCGCCCGCTGGACCGAGGACGGCCGTCTCGACTTCGGCGGCCGCGCCGACGACCAGGTGAAGATCCGCGGGTTCCGGATCGAGCCCGCCGAGGTCGAAGCGGTGCTGGACCGGCATCCGGCGGTCGCGCGGTCGGTCGTGGTGGTGCGTGAGGACCGGCGCCGGCTGAAACAGCTCGTCGCCTACGTGGTCCTGCTCGCCGGATCCACGGTGGACTCGGCGAAGCTGCGCGCCTACGTGAGCGACACGGTTCCGGACTATCTGGTCCCGGCGGCGTTCGTGGTGCTGCCCGCGCTTCCGGTGCTGGCGAACGGCAAGCTCGACCGGGCCGCGCTGCCGCAGCCGGACTACCGCGAACTCGTGTCGGGCCGGGCACCGGAGACCGCGTGGGAGAAGGCGTTGTGCGCGGTGTTCGCCGAAGTCCTCGGCGTCCCCGGACTTGGTGTCGACGACGATTTCTTCGCGCTCGGCGGCGACAGCATCGTCGCGATGCAGCTGGTCAGCCGGGCGCGGGCGACCGGTCTGCGGATCTCCCCTCGGCACGTCTTCCAGTACCGGACGGTCGCGGGGCTGGCCGACGTCGCCACCGAAGTCACCGCCACGACCGGGCCGCGGGACGACGGGACCGGCACGGTCGGCCTCACGCCGATCATGCACGCCATACGGGAGCTGGGCGGCCCGATCGCGGGCTACCATCAAGCGGCGCTGCTTCGTACTCCGGCGAGTCTCGATCGCGATCGGCTGACCGCTGTGCTCCAAGCGGTGGTCGACCGGCACGCGATGCTCCGCGCGCGGCTGGATCGTGCGCCCGACGAATGGGCGCTACGGGTTCCGGGGCCGGTGGATGTCGCGAACTGGATCGACCGGGTCGACGTCGCGGAGGTGTCCGATTTGGACACTGTGATCGCTGAACACGCCCGCGCGACGCGGGATCGGCTGGACCCGGACGCGGGCGCGATGCTGCGCGCGACCTGGTTCGACGCCGGTCCGGAGGAGCCGGGGCGGCTGCTGATCCTGATCCACCACCTGGTGATCGACGGGGTGTCGTGGCGTGTCATCCTGCCCGACCTCGCCGCCGCGTGGGAGGCGGTCTCCGCGGGCAGGACCCCGGAACTGTCCCCTGTGGACACTTCGTTCCGCCGCTGGTCCGAGGCACTGGCCGAGCGTGCCGTGGACGCGACCCGGGCGTCCGAGCTGGCGCGGTGGAAGTCGGTGCTGAGCGGAGGCGCGCCCATCCCGGTGGACCGGCCGCTCGACCACACCCGCGACGTCGAGGGGACGCTGCGGTCGTTGTCGCTCACCCTGCCGCCGGAGCTGACCGGGCCATTGCTCGGCCGGGTGCCCGCGGCCTTCCGGGCCACGGTGAACGACGTGCTGCTCACGGGGCTCGCGCTCGCGGTCGCGGACTGGCGACAGCGTCACGGCGGGGGAGCGGCCACGGCGGTGCTGGTCGACTTGGAAGGCCACGGCCGCGAGGAGGAGTTGGCCGGTGGCGCGGATTTGTCGCGGACGGTCGGCTGGTTCACCAGCGTCGTCCCGGTCTGTCTTGACGCCGGCCCGGTCGATCTCGCCGACGCGTTCGCGGGCGGCGCGGCCGCCGGTGCCGCGCTCGACCGGGTCCGGTCTCATCTGGACGAACTGGTGGCGTCCGGCGTCGGATTCGGCCTGCTGCGCTATCTGAACCCGGAGACCGGTCGCGAACTGGCCGGATTGCCCGCGCCGCAGATCGAGTTCAACTACATGGGCCGGTTCGGCCATCCGGAAGCGACGGACTGGTCGTACGCGCCGGAAGCCGACGCCGCCGACCTGGGAGCAGACCCGGGGAAGCCGGTGACACACAGCCTCACGGTCAACGCGCTGACCGAGGACCGCGCGGGCGGCCCGGAGCTCGGCGCGTACTGGTCGTGGCCGGACGCCGTGGTGACCGAGGAGTCGGTGCGGGATCTGGCGGAAACCTGGTTCCGGGCACTGGGCGCGCTCATCCGGCGCGCCGACGATCTCACGAAGAAGGAGAACTGATGACCAACCCGTTCGAAAACCCCGACGGCACCTTCCACGTACTGGTCAACGACGAGGGCCAGCACAGCCTGTGGCCCGAGTTCGTCGAGATCCCCGCGGGCTGGACGTCGGCCTTCGGCCCCGGCACCCGCCAGTCCTGCCTCGACTACGTCGAACAGAACTGGACCGACCTGCGCCCCAAGTCCCTCATCAAGGCCATGGAGTCCTGACCAAACCACGTAACTCGCGTGTCTGAAACGCGAACTCACGTGATTGGACGGAGAACTCGCGTGATCGGGCGAGATCTCCGTCCAATCACGCGAGTTCTCCGTCTGATCACGCGAGATCGCCGGGTCAGCCGGCGGGTTTGACCTCGGTGGCGGGGTTGCCGTCGACGGCGGTGGTGAGCTGGGGGACGAGACGGTCCAGCTCGTAGGGCAGGCTCAGCGGGGAGACGAAGGTGATCGAGCGGCCGTAGGTGCTGCCGTCTTCGACGAGGACCTCGCGCTTTTCCTTGGCCACCTTGAGCTGTGAGTACAGCTTGTCCTTGCCGAGGGTGCCCTGGCCGTTCGCGACGCTGTCGACGATCCAGACGAGCGCGTCGACGTTGAGCAGGTCGGTGCGCTCGGCGCTGATGTTCGCGCCGAACTTGTCGCCGATGGTCTGGTCGAGGTTGTCCGGGAGCTTGAAGCCCAGCGACGTCAGGACGCGCGAGCGCGGGTCCTGGCTGCCGAAGACGAAATAGCCCTCGTAGATCGTCGCCATCAGCGCGGTCTTCCCGGCGAACTCCGGGTGCTCCTGCTTGGCCTTCGCGAACTTCGCGTCGACGTCGGTGACGAGCTGCTTGGCCTCCTTCGCCTTGCCGACGACGGCCCCGACCTTCTCGGTCTCCTCCTGCCACGGGATGCCGAAGTCGTTGTACTCCTTGGGCTGCGCGACCACCGGGGCGATCTTCGACAGCGTGTTGTACTGCTCCTGCGTGAGGCCCGAGTACAGCGCCAGGATCACGTCCGGCTTGAGCGCGGCGATCTTCTCGAACTGCGGGCCGTCCTTGTCCTGCAGCACGGTCGGCAGCGGCTTGTCACCCAGCTTGTCCTTCGCCCACGGCCCGATCGCGCCCGGGTAGTTCCCGTTCCACTCGGTCGTGCCGACCGGGACGACGCCGAGGGCCAGCAGCGCGTCCTGCTCGGTCAGCCCGACCGTGACGACCCGCTGCGGCGCCTTCTCGATGGTCGTCTTGCCGTACTTGTGGTCGATGCTCACCGGGAACGCGTTCGGATCGGCTCCGGTGTTCTGCGTGCCGGACGTCTTCGCGTCCGAACCGGAGCCGCACGCGGTGAGCGCGCCGGCGAGCAGCACGGCTGAGGCGAGCGCCCCCACCACACGGGCGCGGCGGCGCCGGGGGGACAGCAGGGAGATTCGGGCCATGGGTGGTCCTTCGGTCGAAACTCGATTAATCAGGTTTGCCTAACCTAAATCCACGAGGTCGGTGGACGCAAGGAACACGGCGCGGGTCACGTCCGCTGTCCGGACCAAGCCGCCCACAGCGTCGCGTACCGGCCTCCGGCGGCGACCAGTTCGTCGTGTGTCCCCGTCTCGACGACGGCTCCCGCGTCGAGCACGACGATCCGATCCGACGCGGCGGCCTGGGTGAGCCGATGCGCCACGACGAGCCCGGTTCGTCCGGCCAGTGCCGCCGCCGCGGCGGCTTCGAGGGTTTTCGCGCCCGCGCTGCCCGCTTCGGCGGTGGCCTCGTCGAGGATCGCCACCGGGGGATCGGCCAGCACGAGCCGTACCAAGGCGAGCTGCTGCGCCTGGGTCACCGTGAGCTGGTGGCCGCCCTCGCCGACGACGGTGTCGAGGCCGTCGGGGAGCGCCTCGGCCCAGCCGAGTGCCCCCACGACGTCCAGCGCCGTCCGCAACTCGGCGTCGGTGGCTCCGGGTTTGGCAAGGCGCAGATCCTCGGCGAGTGGCCCGCTGAAGACGTGCACCTCCTGGCTGATCAGCGCCACCGCGCGGCGGGCCGCGTTCCCCGAGCCGAGTTCGACACCGCCGATCGACACCGAACCCGTGCCCGGCCGGTGGATTCCGGCGACGAGCTTGGCCAGCGTCGTCTTCCCGGCACCGCTCGCCCCGACGAGCGCGACCCGTTCCCCGGGCGCCACATCGAGGTCGACGTCCCGCAGCACTGGATGTCCGTCCACATAGGAGTGTCCAAGGGAGACGGTCTTGACCGAGGCGTCGATCGGCCGTGCGGGTCGTTCCGGTTCGGTCGTGGCGGGCAGATCGGCGACGCCGATGATCCGTGCCAGGCTCGCCGCCGCCGACTGCGCGTCGTCGACGAGCGCGAGCGCGACGTTGATCGGATTGAACAGGCTGTGGAAGTACAGCGCGGCCGCCGAGGCGACACCGACCGTCGCCGTGCCCGCGCCGACCAGCAGGAACCCGGTCGCGAGAATCGCGGACAGGCCGACGAACTCAGCGAGGTTGAGGCGGGAGAAGAACCGCGTCATCAGGCGGACGCCGCGCAGCGCGAGGCCGACGGCGGCGTCCGAGCGATCCCGCACCCGGTCGATGTGAGCGCCGGCGAGCCGGAACGCGCGGACGGTCGGTGCGCCGCCGATGGTGTCGAGCAGCTGTTGCTGCTGCGCGCCGACCGCCTCGCGCTGGGCGGCGTAGACCGGCTTCGCCCGCCGGACGTACCAGCGGACGGTGTGCAGCTGGATCGGTGCGGCGATCAGCGCCGCGATCAGGAACCGCCAGTCCAGCACGGCGAGCGCGACCAGCGTCAGCACGATCGTCAGCACGGACCGCGCGAGCTGCGGCAGCGCCTTGCGGACGGCGTCGGCGACCACGGAGACGTCGTTGGTGACACGGGCCGTGAGATCGCCGGACCCGGCGCGTTCGACCTGCTCCAGCGGCAGGTGCAGCGCGCGCTGCACGAAGCGTTCGCGCAGTTCGGCCAGCATCGTCTCGCCGAGCCGGGACACCAGCGACATGCCCAGCGCCGTCGCGATCGCCTGCGCGACCGCGACGAGCGCCAGCGCCACCACCGGGGTCACGAGTTCGGCCGCCGTGCGGTGCCCGGACACGATGTCGACGATCCGGCCGAGCAGCGGCGCGGTGAGCAGGCCGATCGCCGTCGCTCCGACGAGCAGGGCGAACGATCCGGCGGCCAGGAACCTTGCGCGGCCGAGAAGTTCGCCGAGGACGACACGGATCCGCTGCCCGGAGGCGGTCGGCAGCAGCTGGTTGTCCACTGTGGATGGAGAGGTCACGAGAGCACCACCGCCCGGTAGTCGGCCCGTTCGGCGACCAGGCCGGTGTGCGTGCCCTCGCCGGTGACGCGGCCGCCGTCGAGCAGGACGACGCGGTCGGTCGCGGCCAGCAGTGCGGGGCTGGTGGCCACCAGGATGGTGGTGCGGCCGCGACGCAACCGGGTCAGCCCCTCGGCGATGCGTGCCTCCGTGACGGTGTCCACCGCCGTTGTCGGATCGTGCAGCACGAGCACCGGCGCGTCCGCGGCGAGTGCCCTCGCGAGCGCGACCCGCTGCCGTTGCCCGCCGGACAGCGAACGTCCGCGTTCGGACACCGCCGTCGCGACTCCCGAGGGGAGCGCCGAAGCGACCTCGTCGGCCGCCGCGGCAGTCATCGCCTCGGCGGTACGAACGCCGCCCGCCCGGACGTTCTCCGCCAGCGTTCCGGCGAAGAGATCCGCGTCGTGGGCCGCGACCAGCACTACCTCTCTGAGTCGTTCGGGGTCCACTGTGGACAGTGGGGCCGCGTCGACCAGTACCGAGCCGGACGCCGGATCGGCAGTCCGGCTCAGGCAGTCGAGCAGCGCGGTGGCGTCCCCGGGATCGGCGGCGACGACTCCGAGCAACTCGCCGGGCCGCGCTTCGAGGTCGATCTCGCGCAGTTCTCCGTGGGAGACGGCGGAAAGCCGGACATGGCCGGTCGCCGGAGACGGCAGCGCGGCCGAGCCGCCGTCGACGGCGTGCGGCGCGGAAAGCACGGCCGCGATCCGGCCCGCCGAAGCCCGGCCCTGCGCCAGATCCGAGTTGACCTCGGCGAACACGGAGAACGGGGTGATGAGGTACTGCGCGAGACCGACAGCCGCGACGAGGTCGCCGACGCTGATGTGGCCGTCGAGCGCGAGCTTCCCGCCGACCAGCGCGACCACCGCGATGAAGATCCCGGTCAGCGCGAGCAACGCGCCGTTGTGCCAGGCCTGCGCCCGCGCCGCGCGCAACGTCGCCAGCAGCGAGGAGCGGCTCGTGCGGCGGTAGCGTTCGATCGCGGCCGGTTCGGCGCCGATGCCCTTGAGCACCCGCAATCCGGCGACGAGGTCGGTGGCGACGCCGGAGGCGTGCGCGGACCGTTCCTGTTCGGCCTCGCTGCGCCGTTCGAGGGGTTTGCCGATCAGGTGCGCCAGCACCAGGATCGGCGGCGTGCCGAGCAGGACGAGCAAGCCGAGCGGGACCGACATCCGCAGCAGCATGACCGCGCTGACGAGCAACCCGGACAACGCAGCGACGCCGAACGGGATGATCGCGTCGACGACGCCGACCCGCCGGGCGTCCGAGGTCCCGATGCTGACGAGTTCCCCGGCGAGGTTCCCGGTTTCGGCGCCACCGCGAGGGTGCAGCACGCGGCGGCTGACCTCGATACGGAGGTCGTGCGCGCTCCGTTCGGCGGCGCGCTCCGCGGCTCGCGCGCCGAAGCGGTAGCAATTGGACAATCCGGCGAACACGGCGCCGAGGACGGCGAGCCAGCCGAGGAGGACCCAGCCCGAGCCGCCGGCGACGGCCTGGTCGATCACGACACCGATGACGACCGGCACCAGCGCTTCGCCCGCCTGGTGTCCCGCGGCCAGCACGGAGGCGAACACGATCGGACGTCGCTGGCCGGCGATCGCGCGCCGCAGCACGTCCCGGCCGGTGATGCTCGCTGCCGTCACCGGCACCTCCGTATCGCTCAGGGGCTGGGTCGCGGGATAGGTAAGGCTAGTCTAAGTGCGGGCCCTCGTTGTCCCCCGTCCGGGCGTTCGGTTAGCCTCGCCTCAGTTCCCCGAGCCCGGAGGTTTCGTGACAGCGACGACGGCGAGTCCGCCGGTTCACGAGGGCAGTCCACCGGGAGCGCGGGGCCGGACCTTCCGCTCCGCCGGGCTGCTGGTGGCGCTCGCCGCGCTGGGGCTGGTGTTCCTGCTGAGCGTGTGGGTCGGCTCGAAGGGGATCCCGTTCACCGACACCTGGTCGGTCCTGTGGCACAACGACGGCTCCGCCGACGCGATCATCATCCATGACCAGCGCATCCCGCGGACCCTGCTCGGCGCGCTCGTCGGGGCCGCGCTCGGGCTGGCGGGCGCGGTGATGCAGGCGCTGACCCGTAATCCGCTCGCCGATCCCGGGCTGCTCGGGGTCAGCAACGGCGCCGCGGCCGCGGTCGTCTCGGCCATCGCCTTCGCCGGGGTGACCGGTGTGCTCGGGTATGTCTGGTTCGCCTTCCTCGGCGCGGCGGTCGCGGCGGTCGCGGTCTATGTGCTGGGCGCGGCGGGCCGCGGCGGCGCGACCCCGGACCGGCTCGTGATGTCGGGCGCGGCGATGAGCGCGGTGCTGATCGCCTACATCAACGCGATCCTGCTGATCGACCCGAAGACGTTCAACCAGTTCCGGTTCTGGGACGTCGGTTCGCTGTCCGGCCGCCGCTGGGACGTGCTGGCGCAGCTCTCGCCGTTCATCGGTGTCGGGATCGTGCTCGCGTTGTTCCTCGCCCGCCCGCTCAATGTCCTGGCACTGGGGGAGCAGACGGGCAAGGCACTCGGCGCGCACATCGGCCGGACGCGGGTGCTCGGCGCGATCGCGGTGACCCTGCTGTGTGGCGCTTCGACGGCGGCGATCGGGCCGATCGCGTTCATCGGGTTGGCGGTGCCTCAGGCGGTCCGCATTCTCGTCGGTCCCGATCAACGCTGGGTGCTGCCGTATTCGATGCTGCTGTCCCCGATCCTGCTCATCGGCGCGGACGTCCTGGGCCGGATCGTCAACCCGCCACAGGAACTCCAGGTCGGCATCGTGACGGCGTTCCTCGGTGCGCCCGTTTTCGTCGCCCTCTGCCGCCGCCGGAAGCTGGCCCGGCTGTGAACGTGGTGAAGGAGCGGCAAGGCCGCGTGCTGCGTACCCCGGGCGGCTCGGTGTCGATGCGGGTGACCCCGCGTGCGCTGATCGCCGGCGCCGTCCTGCTGGTGGCGGTGCTCGTCGTGAGCGCGATCAGCCTGACCACCGGTGATTACCCGGTGTCGGTCGGCGACGTCGTGAAGACACTTTTCGGCTTCGGCGACGCCGGCACCGAGTTCATCGTGACGACGCTGCGGCTTCCCCGGCTGCTGACCGGCTTGCTGGTCGGCGCGGCGCTCGGCGTCAGCGGCGCGATCCTGCAGAGCCTGACCGGGAATTCGCTCGGCAGCCCGGACGTCATCGGGTTCACCGAGGGGTCGGCCTCCGGCGCGCTGCTGGTGATCGTGCTGGCGCACGGCGGGATGCTGGAGATCGCGGCGGGCGCGCTGGCGGGCGGGCTTCTCACGGCATTGGTCGTCGGCCTGCTCGCGGCGCGGCGCGGGGTGCAGGGCTTCCGGCTGATCCTCGTCGGGATCGGTGTCTCGGCGATGCTCGTGGCGGCGAACAAGTACCTGATCACCCGCGCGTCGGTGCCGGACGCGGTGTCGGCGCAGGCCTGGCTCGTCGGCGGGCTCAACGGACGCGGCTGGGAACACGTCGTCCCGATGCTGATCGCCGTCGCGATCCTGCTGCCCCTCGCGTTCGGCTACGGCAGGCGGCTCGCGTTGCTGGAGATGGGCGACGACTCCGCGAAGGGGCTCGGCGTCCCGGTGGAGCGGAGCCGGATCGTGCTGATCGCGGTGAGCATCGGGCTGGCGTCGGTGGCCACCGCGGCCGCCGGGCCGATCACGTTCCTCGCGCTGGCGGCGCCGCAGCTGGCGAAACGGCTGGCGCGCTCGGCCCGGCCGGCGCTCGGTTCGGCCGCGTTGCTGGGAGCGCTGCTGCTGGTCGGCAGTGATCTGGTCACGCAGCGCGTGTTCGGGGAGGAAGGCCTGCCGGTCGGGATCGTGACCGGCGGGATCGGCGGGCTGTACCTGATCTGGCTGCTCAGCCACGAATGGCGCCGCAACCGCGGCTAAGTGCGAGCCGGAGTGTCCACTTCGGACTCGACGGGGGCGGGCTCGCCGAACCGGGCCAGCGCCAGCGCGGCCGCCACGGCGAGGACGAACCCGGCGACGGCGACGATCGCGAAGCCCGGCCGCGTCCGGTCGCCGAGTGCGAAAATCCCGATCAGCGAAGGGAAGACCGTCTCGCCGAGGACCATCATCGCGGTCGAGGTCGTGACGCTCCCGCGTTGCAGTGCGGTCGCGTAGAACAGCATCGCCATCGGCCCGGCGACCACCACCGTGTAGGTCGCGGGGTCGGTGAGCAGGTCGAGCGGGGCGAGGCTCGGGATGACCCGGCCCGCTATCGCGACGGCGCCGAAGCACAGGCCCGCCACCAGCCCGAGCGCGGGCGTCCGCACCCGGCGTCCCGCCTTCCCGGCGACGAACCCGCCGATCCCGAGCACCACGACGGCGCCGATCAGCACGAGCCGGAACCCGAGCCCGACCGGATCCGACCCCTCGCTCTCCGCCGACGTCCCGAGGAGCGCGAGCCCGGCGCAGACGAGGCCGACGGCGGCCCATTCCCGGCCGCCGAGCCGGATGCCGAGCACCCGCGCCGCGACGGCGGTCACCGCGAGGCTGGCCGCGAGCGCGGCCTGCACCACGAACAGCGGCAGGACGTGCAACGCGGCGATCTGGGCGACGAAACCGAGGACGTCGAGACCGACACCCACCACGAACCGCCACTGGCCGAGCACCCGCACCAGCAGCCGCGGATCGACCCCGGCGCGGTCGTCACCGCCGTTGTCGGCGGCGCGGGCGGCCACCGCCTGCATCACCGAAGCGACGCCGTACGCGCACGCGGCGCCCAAGGCGCAGAGCAGTCCCCACCACATGAGCCCAGCCTAGAGGTCGCGTTGCTCGCTGTAGGGTACGCGTCATGTCGAACGAGCGTTCGAGGATCGCGGAGCCGGTCGGCCGGTCGTGGCCGGCGAACATCGCGGACGACGAACTGCGCCTGCAGTGGGAGTTCCTGGCCTTCCTGCGCGCCACCGCGGTGAACAAGGTCGCCGGGCTGAGCCGCGCACAGGCCGCGGCGACCCCGCTGACGACATCGCCACGGATGAGCGCGCTGGGGGTGCTCAAGCACCTCACGGCGATGGAGCGGTGGTGGCTGTCGATCGAGGCCGGCGGCGCGGACCTGCCGTCGTTGTGGGCGGGTTCGCCGGATCCGAGCTGGGACCTCACGGGCGACGACGACCCGGTGTCGGTCGTCGGGGCCTATCGCGCGGAATGGGCGCACGCCGCCACGTCCACGGCCGGGCTCGGCGCGGGGGACCGGGCACGGCGCTCGCCGGACGAGTTCACGGTGCGCTGGATCCTCGCCCACGTCGTCCAGGAAACGGCCCGGCACGTCGGGCATCTGGACGTTCTGCGGGAGCTGGCCGACGGCGAGACCGGTGAATAACCGCGCGCCTTCCGGTGGCGCCAGCCGGTATGCTGAACGCGTGGCCGTCGTAGCGGAAACCCGCCGATTTACCGGCCCCCTGGCCCCCATCGGGCGCCGCGGGGAACCGGTGCCACCACACGCGCGCTGACCCGCCTCGCCGAGCGCTCCGGGGTCAAGGGGGAGAAGTCCCACCCGATCCCGTTCCGCTCAGGAGGCTTTGTCATGTCCATCCTCAGTTCCGCCCAGCTGGCCCGCGACCTCGCCGTACGCGATCTCAGCGATCCCACGGCAGGCCCGCACGCACTCCAACTCGTCGTCGAACGCGCCGTCAATGCGTTGGCGGCGTTGTGGGACTGCGAGATCCGCTGGTGTCGCGGCGACCGGATCGTCACCGTCGAGGACAACTACGACAACCTCGGCTACGACCCCGCCGACGTCACCCGCGACGCGCGCTACACCCGCTACGTCGACGAGCACCACATGCTGCGCAGCCATTCCAGCGCGCTGATCCCCGCCGCGCTGCGCTCGCTCGCCGCGGAGCCGGTCGACGATGTCCTGCTCGTGTGCCCCGGCGTCGTGTACCGCCGCGACAGCATCGACCGCCTGCACACCGGCACTCCGCACCAGCTCGACCTGTGGCGGATCACCCGGGGCGCGCCGATGGACGGCACCGCGCTGCACGGGATGATCACCGCGCTGCTGGCCGCGCTCGTGCCCGGCAAACCCGACCGCCGGGAACCCCGCCGTCATCCGTACACCCTCGGCGGCGTCCAGGTCGACGTCGAGCACCACGGCGAATGGGTCGAAGTCGCCGAATCCGGCGTCGCCCATCCCGGGGTCCTCGCCAAGGCCGGGCTGGACGGCGCCTGGTCGGGGCTGGCACTCGGCATGGGACTGGACCGGATGCTCATGCTGCTCAAGGGCGTTCCGGACATCCGGCTGCTGCGCTCGGCCGAAGCGGGCGTGGCTGCCCAGCTGGGCGACCTCGAGCCGTACCGGCCGGTGTCGGCGATGCCGCCGGTGCGCCGCGACCTCTCCATCGCCGTGGACGCCGACGACCTCGCCGAAGATCTCGGCGACCGCGTCCGCGACGCGCTGGGGCAGGACGCCGACAGCGTCGAATCGGTGGACATCCTCGCGGAGACGCCGTATGCCGAGCTGCCGGCGCGGGCGGTGGCGCGGCTCGGCGCGAGCCCGGTGCAGAAGAACCTGCTCGTCCGGATCGTGCTGCGGCCGCTCGGCGCGACGTTGTCCGATCACGAGGCCAACGTGCTGCGGGATCGGGTGTACGCCGCGCTGCACCGGGGCACCGTCGCGCAGTGGGCGGCGGGCGGGTCCTAGGGTGGGCCCATGGCAGATCGGCTGTACTTCCGGCAGTTGCTCGCGGGCCGTGACTTCGCGGTCGGCGACCCGGTGGCGACCCAGATGGTCAACTTCGCCTACCTGATCGGCGATCGCGAGACCGGCGACGCGGTGGTCGTCGACCCCGCGTACGCCGTGCGCGATCTGCTGGACGTGCTCGCCGCCGACGGCATGCGGCTCACCGGCGTGCTCGCGACGCACCATCATCCCGACCACGTCGGCGGCGAGATGATGGGGTTCTCGCTGCCCGGTATCGCCGAGCTGCTGGCGATCGAGCAGGTCCCGATCCACGTCAACGGCGCGGAGTCGGAGTGGGTGCGCAGGGTCACCGGCGTGTCCGGCACCGACCTGCGCACCCACGACCACGACGACGTCCTCGAGGTCGGAGCGATCCCGATCCGGCTGCTGCACACTCCCGGGCACACACCGGGCAGCCAATGCTTCCTGGTCGAGGACAAGCTCGTCTCGGGGGACACGCTGTTCCTCGAGGGCTGCGGCCGCACGGACTTCCCCGGCGGCGACGCGGACGCGATCTTCCGCAGCCTCCAGTGGCTGGCCGGGCTGCCGGGGGACCCGGTGGTCCATCCCGGGCACCAGTACTCGCCCGCGCCGTCGGCAGCGCTGTCGGAGGTCAAGTCGACGAACTTCGTCTTCCGGCCGCGCTCGTTGCAGGAGTGGCACCAGCTCTTCGGCGGCTGACGCGGTTTCTTCTCAGCTGTCGAGACCGTACAACGCCGCCGCGTTGCCCGAGGCGAACTTCTGACGGTCCACATCGGACGAGAAGTGCCCGAGGAGGGCGTCGATGTCCTCTTTGGACGGATGCTGGAAGGGATAGTCGGTCGAGAAGATCAGCCGGTCGGCCGAGGTCACCGACAAGGCGTGGTGCAGGAGCGCCGGGTTGAGCATGCCGGACGCGGTGATGAAGAAGTTCGACCGGAGGTAGTCCGAGACCTTGCGCCGCAAACCGGCGACGCGGGAAAGGCTGTCGGCGCGGTCCAGCCAGAACAGCAGCATTTCGCCCCAATGGCCGAGCACGACCTGGAGATCCGGATGCCGGTCGAACGTGCCGCGCAGAATCAGCCGCAACGCCGCGGTCCCGGCGTCCAGATGCCATCCCCAGCCGAAGGTGGCGAGGGCGAGATCGGTCGTCGGGTCGAAGCCGCGGTAGGACGCGTCGCGCACGGCACGCGACGGTAGTTGAGGATGGATGAACACCGGTTGGCCGAGTTCCGCGGCGGCCGCGAAGAAGTCGTCGTAGACGGGGTCGTCGAGGAAGCGGTCGCCCGAACGGCCGTAAACCATGGTGCCCACGTGGCCGAGTCCGGCGGCTCGTTCCAGCTCGCCCGCGACGTCCTGAGGTGCGGACAAGGGCAAGGTGGACAGTGCGCGGAACCGGGACGGGTTTTCGCGCACGGCCGCCGCGGCCGTGTCGTTGGCGGCGCGGCTCAACCGCAGTGCCTCGTGGGGCGGCAGCGGCTGGGTGCCCGGTGGTGTCAGCGCGAGGATCGACACGTCGATGCCCTGCGCGTCCATGGTCGCGATGCGGCCGGCGCCCAGATCCTCCAGCCGCTGCTGATGGTCGCCCATTTCGTTGAAGGCGAGGCTTTCGTCGCGGACCTCGGGCGGTAACGCGGTGAGGGCGGACGTCAGTTCCGGCAGGATCCAGTGTTCTTCGATGGCGATGAGAGTCATGGTTCACCCTTCGTTGGTGGCTGGGACGACTGGGTAGTGGCTTTCCCGCGGGGAACGCCCGGGGAAGGCCGCGTGCGAGAGCGCCGCGACTACGGCGAGCGCGGCGATGGTGATCGCCATGGGGACGGCGGAATGGCTGTCGCCCAGGCTGACGAGCGGGGAAACGAGGGCGGCGAGCCCGAACTGGGCCGCGCCGAGGACCGCCGATCCGGTGCCGGCGGCTCCGGGAACCGCGTCGAGGGCGATCGCCGTGGCAGGACCGAGGATGAACCCCAATGCCGACACCGCGAAGAAGATCGGGACGGGCAGCCAAACGGCGCTGACGGGCAGCAGTGCGAGGGCGAGCAACGCGAGTGAAGCGATGAGAAGCCAGAGGACGCCGATGACGAGGATGCGCCGCGGTTCGCCGCGACGCAGAAGCCGCGATGCTCCCGCGCTGCTCAGTACCAGGCCGAGCGCGTTGAGCGCGAACAGCAGGCCATAGCTGACAGCGCTCACCCCGATGACGGTCTGGTACAGGAAGGGTGACGCCGAGATGTAGGCCATCAGGACGGCGAACGAAAAGACGAAGGTGGCCGTGGTGGACACGTAGGCGCGGCGGCGCAACAGGCGGAATCCGCCGCCCCGGACCGTTCCTCTTTTCCCACGCGGCAGGCTTTCGCGCACGATCACCGCGGACCCGGTGAGCATGGCCACGGCCAGCCCCGCCAGGACGGCGAGGACTCCGCGCCACCGGACGTGATCGACCAGAAGACTGCCCAGCAGCGGAGCGACCACCGGGGCGACACCACTGACGATCATCATCAGGCTGAAGGCTCGAGCGGCGGCGCGGCCGGTTTCGAGGTCGGCGATGATCGCGCGGCCGATGACCATGCCCGCCGCGGCGCTCAGTCCCTGTACGAGGCGGGCGGCCAGGAGGATGCCGATCGTGGGCGAAAAGGCGGCGAGGACACTCGCGGCGACGAACAGCACCGAACCGGCGAGCAGCGGCCCTCGCCGTCCGAACCGGTCGGACACCGGCCCGAAGACGAGCTGACCCGCGGCGAGCCCGAGCAGGAACATCGTGAGGGTCAGCTGGATGGCCGTGTCGCTTGTGCGGAGGTCGGCGGCCATGCGCGGGAACGCGGACAGGTAGAGGTCGATCCCGAACGGCGCGACGCTGGCCAGCAGCGCGAGCGTGAGCAGGAGCGGGACGGTGATGGTGCTTCGGGGCGAGCTGGTCACCGAATCTCCTATCGAGTGATAGCTATCAATTGACAGCAAAGATAGCATCACGGAGTGGATGAAGCGCAAACGTCACGGCTGTTCGAGCTCGCCGACCTGATCCTGGCGGTCGGGCGGCAAATCCACGCTGCCAAGGAGAACGCTGCCAAGGAGTTCGCGGCCGAATCGTGGACGCCGCTGGAGAGCGCGGTGATGCGGTTCATCGACCGGAACCCGGGCACGTCGGCCGGTGCGGCGGCGGAGGCGACCCAGCTGATCTCCAGCAACTTCAGCAGGGCGGTGCGGAGCCTGGAGAAGAAGGGCCTCGTGCGCCGCGACGTCGATCAGCGCGACGGCAGGCGGGTTCGGCTGTACCCCACCGCGCGGGCGCGGGAGAACCTGCGGCAGCTCCGGGAAATCTGGAGCGGCCTGCTCGACGGGATCGTGTCCGATCCCCAGGAGATCGAGGCCGTGAACGCGATCCTGCGCCGCGTCGAAACCGGACTCGGCGCGCGAGCCCGCCGGGGCACCCAGCCCTGACGGCCAACCCGCGGGGAGTCCGCCGTGCAACCGTTCCTGCGGATTCGTTCACATCCCGGGACGCGCGGTCCACTGGTTGACTCGGTGCCGCGGGCGCGACGATGCTCGGGACCATGAACCGCGGCGCGCTCCTGGTTGCCCGTCTGCACGTCGATCTCCGGCAGCAGGCGAGCGCGGTCTGTCCGGCAGGCTGATTCGCGCCCCGGCGTTCGCCGGCCAGTTTCCCCTTCCCCTGAACGAAGTCCGGAGAAATCCGTGTCCTTTTCCACGGGCGTGCTCGCGCGCGCCGAACCGGCCGTGCCCGAGGCACCGCCGCGCCGCAGACGGTGGCGGCTGCCCAACCTGCGCCGCTGGATCAGCCCGCTGGCGCTCCTCGCGATCTGGCAGATCGCGAGTGCCACCGGGATCCTTTCGCCGGACAAGCTCAGCTCACCGTGGACGGTGCTGAAAGCCGCGGGCGAGGTCGTCCGCAGCGGGGAGCTGGGCACGGCGTTCGCGGTGTCGATCGGCAGGGTGGGCGCGGGGTTCGCGCTCGGCGCCGTCGCCGGGATCGCGCTCGGCGTCCTCGCCGGGCTGTCCCGCTGGGGCGAGGCGCTGGTCGACCCGCCGGTGCAGATGCTGCGGACCCTGCCGTTCCTCGGCCTGATCCCGCTGTTCATCCTGTGGTTCGGCATCGGCGAGCAGACGAAGATCTTCCTCGTCGCGCTCGGTGTCGCGTTCCCGCTGTACCTCAATGTCCACTCGGGAATCCGCACCACCGACGAACGGCTCGTCGAGGCCACCCGCGCGCTGGGTTTCAGCCGGCCGGAACGACTTTGGCACGTCGTGCTGCCGGGAGCGCTGCCGCAGGCGCTGGTCGGGCTGCGGCAGTCGCTGGGACTGGCGTGGCTGGCGCTGATCGTCGGCGAGACGGTGAACGCGGACGCCGGAGTCGGCTACCTCATCAACAACGCGAGGGACTTCCTGCGCACCGACGTCGTGGTCGTCGGTCTCATCGTCTACGCGCTCCTCGGGCTGGTC
This sequence comes from Amycolatopsis sp. NPDC058986, assembly GCF_042741125.1. Classification (NCBI taxonomy): domain Bacteria; kingdom Bacillati; phylum Actinomycetota; class Actinomycetes; order Pseudonocardiales; family Pseudonocardiaceae; genus Amycolatopsis; species Amycolatopsis sp. NPDC058986. Next base: position 339,100 of record NZ_JBHYJW010000001.1, read on the forward strand.
ACCGACGCACTGGTCCGGCTCTTGGAAAGGAGGGCGTTGCGATGGCGCGCCCGGTGACGGTTTCGGGGCTGACCAAGCGGTTCGGTGACCGGACCGTCCTCAATGGACTCGAATTGACGATCGGCCGCGGCGAGTTCGTCGCGCTGCTCGGCCGCAGCGGTTCCGGAAAGTCCACCTTGCTGAAGGTGCTGGCAGGGCTCGACGGCGACGTCGAGGGCACCGCCGACGTCGAGGGCACGGTGTCCGTCGCGTTCCAGCAGCCGAGGTTGCTGCCGTGGCGGCGGGTGTGGCGCAACGTCGTACTGGGGCTGCGCCAGGACGGTGTCAGTCAGGCCCGCGACCGCGCGCTCGCCGAACGCGCGCTGGCGGAGGTCCAGCTCGGCGCGCACGCGGACGACTGGCCGCTGACGTTGTCCGGGGGCGAGGCGCAGCGGGTGTCGCTCGCCCGCGCGCTCGTGCGGGAACCCGACCTGCTGCTGCTCGACGAACCGTTCGGCGCGCTCGACGCGCTGACGCGGATCGCCATGCACCGCCTGGTCGAAGACCTGTGGCGGCGCCACGAACCGGCCGTCCTGCTGGTGACCCACGACGTCGACGAGGCACTGCTGCTCGCCGACCGGATCCTGGTCCTCGGGGAGGGCCGGATCGTCTCCGAACACGCCCTCGGCCGCCCCCGGCCGCGGGCGCTCACCGATCACGTCGAGGTCCGCGCGCGGGTGCTCGAAGACCTGGGAGTGACCGAAAATGCGCTGGCGTAGGACGATCACCGCGGCCGTGTCCGTACTGGCCCTCGGTGCGCTGACCGCCTGCGGCGCGTCGGAAGGCTCGACCGGGAAGGCCGCGGTTCCCGGCCCGGTCTCCGCGGCGGACCTGGCGAAGGTGACGCTCAAGGTGGGCGATCAGAAGGGCGGGGTGCAGGCACTGCTCACCGCGGCGAACCTCCTTGGCGATGTCCCGTACAAGATCGAATGGTCGACGTTCACCTCGGGACCGCCGCTGCTCGAAGCGGCGTCGGCGGGCGCGATCGACCTCGGCCGCGTCGGCAACACGCCGCCGATCTTCGCCGCCGCGGCCAAGGCGAAGATCGCCGTGGTGAGTGTCGCCACCAGCAACGTCGAACGCGAGGCGCTGCTCGTGCCGCCCGACTCGCCGGTCAAGGACGTCGCTTCGCTGCGGGGCAGGACGATCGGCGTTGCCAAGGGCAGTTCGGCACACGGCCAGATCCTCAACACCTTGCGGAAGGCTGGACTGTCCACAAAGGATGTCCAGCTGTCCTTCCTGCAGCCGTCGGAGGCCTACGCAGCGTTCACGCAGCACCGCATCGACGCCTGGGCGATCTGGGATCCGTACACCGCGCAGGCTCAGCTCGACGCGGGCGGCCGGGCGATCGCCGACGGCCGGGGCAGCTCGAACGGGCTGAGCTTCCAGGCCGCGAGCACGGCCGCGCTCGGCGACGCCGGCAAGAACGCCGCGATCAAGGACTATCTGATCCGCGTGGTCAAGGCGCAGAAATGGGCGGACACGCACCGCGCGGAATGGGCGAAGGCGTGGGCACAGGGGACCGGGTTGCGGCTCGACGTCGCGCAGAAGTCGGTCGACGCGGGCCGGGACCTGCCCACCCCGCTCGACGACACGGTGGTGAAGGCGGAACAACAGCTCGCCGACGCGTTCGGCGAGGACAGGACCCTGCCGGGCAAGGTGGACTTCGCGTCCTTTGTGGACCGGCGATACGGGCCCGAGCTGGAAGCCGTGAGGAGCAACGGATGAGCGTCACGCTGCACTGGTTCCTGCCCACCAGCGGGGACGGCCGGACGATCGTGGAACGCTTCCACGCCAACAAGTCCGCCGGACCGGTCGCGCAGCGGGACCCGGACATCGGCTACCTCGCCCAGGTCGCCCGCGCGGCCGAGCGCCAGGGCTTCGAAGGTGTGCTGACGCCCACCGGCACGTGGTGTGAGGACGCCTGGCTGACCACGGCCGCGTTGATCCGGGAGACCGAACGGCTGAAGTTCCTGGTCGCGTTCCGGCCGGGCGTCATCTCGCCGACGCTGGCCGCGCAGATGGCCGGGACGTTCCAGCGGCTGTCGGGCGGCCGGACGCTGCTCAACATCGTCACCGGCGGCGACGCCGTCGAACAGCGCCGCTTCGGCGACTGGCACGACCACGACCAGCGCTACGCCCGCACCGACGAGTTCCTGTCGATCGTGCGCGGGGTGTGGTCGGGCAAGCCGTTCGACTTCTCCGGCGAGCATCTGAAGGTCGAGGGCGCGACTACCCTGGCGGTGCCGGATCCCTTGCCGCCCCTGTATTTCGGCGGTTCCTCGCCTGCCGCGCTCCCGGTTGCCGCGCGGCACGTCGACGTCTACCTGACCTGGGGTGAACCGCCCGCGCAGGTGGCCGAGAAGATCGCCAAGGTCAGGGAGCTCGCGGCGGAACACGGCAGGACACTGCGCTTCGGCGTTCGTTTGCACACGATCTCGCGCGATACGTCGGCCGAAGCGTGGGCGGAGGCGCAGAAACTCCTCGACGCGTTGAGCCCGGAGCAGGTCGCGAAGGCGCAGAGCCAGCTGGCGGCGAGCGAGTCGATCGGCCAGCAGCGGATGGTCGCGCTGCACGGCGGCCGCCTCGACGCCGGGGTGCGCGGCCTGGAGATCCACCCGAACCTGTGGGCAGGGGTCGGCCTGGTACGCGGCGGTGCCGGCACGGCGCTCGTCGGCAGCCACGCCGAAGTCGCCGACCTCATCGAGGAATATCACTCGGTCGGAGTCGACGAGTTCGTCCTGTCCGGCTACCCGCACCTGGAGGAGGCGTACTGGTTCGGGGAGGGCGTCCGTCCCGAACTGGCGCGGCGCGGCCTGCTCGCCGATGTCCCGGCCCTGCGATCAGCCCACCCGGAACGCAACGTCGCCGCGCTCTGACGCGAGGCGGAAAATTCCCACCTTCATGGGCTGGGGCTTTCTTCATATCCCCGCGCGCCGAGTTTATGGGAGAGTTCGTCGAGATACCGCAGCGATAGCCACAATTCGGCCTGCCGTTGTGCGGTTTCGACCTCCGGCGATCCGACCGGGGTCTCCTCGTAGTCCGACTCGCCGGGCGATGTGTGCAGCAACCATGGGTACTTCGCTTGAGGCGTCGACCGAAGCAGCCAGGTCCGGCCGTCCGATTTCACACGGTAGGTGTCCCGGTTGACAGGTGCCCACTTCATCACGTCGGAAACGGTACGGAATCTTCTATCTGAAACGCGAGTTCAAGTCGCCGTCTCGAATATTTTTTGTTGTTTACCCGCGCTTGCGCATTAATTCGCTCTCGACTTGCCGGAGAAAAAGGGTACCGTTGCTTCCTGTAAGTGCTTTCTTGTGGAAGTGCTCGAAGAGATTCAGATGATAGGATACGTCTCGTGGATCACGCAGTACAACCTCGCCGGAGAAAAGTTCGGCGGTCACCAGACGGTCGTCGTACACGACGAACACGTTCAACGGCGAAGGCATGGCGACCTTGGTCGCTGTCCACGGGAGTACGGCAAGGTGCACGTTCGGTCGCTGGGACACCTCGGCCATGTGAGCGCACTGCCGTGCGATCACATCCGGGCTGGCGCGTCCCCATCGTATGGCTTGCTCGGTGAGTAGAAAGTGGAATGTACGGGATTCGTCCTGTAGCGCTTGTTGGCTCTCCATACGGGCTCTCACGGCCCGCTCGACATTCCGGGCAGGTCTGCCCCCCACGGTGGGCGTGAGCGCTGTCCTCGCGTATTCCTCGGTTTGGATAAGACCGCTCGGTGTGGCTGGAAGGAACTGTCGGACGACCGAGGATGATTCTGCGAGGGCCTTCAACTCGGCCTGCTTGCGCCATAGTCCCAATTCGGCAACCGCGCGCCACGACGTGTGTTGCACGTTCGCCCGGCGGGCAAGTGTGACCAGTTCCCGGCCTGTCTCGGCCGGTACGTCAAGCGCCTTGAGGATGCGCTCGACATCCACCACTGTCGGCAAGATTCGGCCGCGCTCGATGCGGCTGATCTTCGACTGAGACATCGCGCAGCGGACAGCCAGCCGCTCACCGGAAAGGTTGGCTGCCTTGCGAAGCCGCTTCAATGCGTCAGCTAGCCCCGGGTCGGGCTGATCAAGTTCGGTCATACTCGGCGTACGGCACAGCGTGCGTCAGGGCCGTTTCACGCCATGCGAGGTAAGTCGGAAGGTCGGGGTCGTCGAGCTGTTCGATGGTGAGCAGGGTTCCATCCGGATTGAAGTTGAGGTGCACGACGATCGAGTCGTCGAACAGCCAGAAATCCTGTTGAGGCAGGCCTAGGTCGTTCTCGGACAGATCGAGAATGCGGATGTCTTCGCCCGCTTCGACATTGCCGGGAATGCCCCACGCGAGTTGATAGCGCTGGTAGTCGGTGAGTGGCTTTCGGATGGTCCGCACGCGTCCGATGGACTTCCCCGCCTGTGTCAGGCCGCGCACGGTCTCGTGCCATCCGGAGTTGTGTCCTTCAGGCCGGGATCCCCCGGCCATGAACTGTTTCAAGCTGTCCTGTTCTCTAGGCATGGTGTAGACCGGCTGTGTTTCCAGCCGCCACGCGGAGTGTTCATAGCCGCGTAGATGACTTGCGAAGCTTTCCCCGTCAAGCAGCACTCAGAGACTCCCTAGGCCAGTGGGCAGTCCGAACCTACCCCCGAGGGTGGTCAAAGCCTCCCGGAGAAGCCAAGGCTCCAGCTCGACAGCTTGCTCATCAGGGCCAAGCGTGAGTCCGTCGGCGGCCGAAACGGCGTTTCCTTGGAAGACAAGCGTTCCCCGGTCGGATACATGTACTGCGGGGCAGGTGCCGTCGTCGCAGTCACCGGCCACCTTGCGTAGTTTCATGGTTACTTGAATAGCACATCCGACATGCTGAGTGGGACAGCTAGTCACGGTCTTGCATGATCTCGTCACTGGGTAGGCGACGGGCTCACAACGCGCGGGACAGGGCCAGCGCGACTGTGCGGACCGCCGGGGCGACCCGTTCGGTCCGCATCCGGTTGGCCCAGCCGGAGATCGACACCGCGGCGACGGCCGTGCCGTGCGCGTCCACTAGGGGACTCGCCGCGCAGACGACGCCGACGCCGGATTCCTCGCGCTCGAACGCGATTCCCTCTTCACGGATGCGGGTGAGCTGACGTCGCAGCAGCCCGGGTGCGGTGATCGTGCGGGTGCTGACGCGCGGCAGTCCCGCGTCGATCACCGCGGCGACGACGGACTCCGGCGCGTGCGCCAGGATCGCCTTGCCCACCCCGGTGGCGTGGGCGGGGAACCGGCCGCCGATCCGCGACGGCAGCGATGGCGCGTCGGGTCCGCGCACGATGTCGAGGTAGACGACCTCGGTGCCTTCGAGCACCGCGAGGTGGACGGTGTTGCGCGTCGCCTCGCGGAGGTCGGCGAGATACGGCCGGGCCGCCTCGACGAGCCCGCGGCGCCGGACGGCGAGCTGGCCGATCTCGAACAGCCGCAGGCCGAGCCGCACCGCCGTGCCCTCGCGTTCGAGCAGCCCGGTGTCGACGAGGTGCCCGGTCAGCCGGTGCACGGTCGTCTTCGCCAGCCCGGTCCGCCGCGCCAGCTCGGACACGCCGAGCGTGTCGTCGCCGGGCCGGAAGGCGCCGAGCAGCGCGGCGAATCGGTCCGCGACGAGGCCATCGCCGTTCCGCCCAGTGGTACGCATGGGTTGAGTATGGACCACCCTGGCGAGGACCGTCACCAGGCATGGGACGCAAGGTGGTGGCCGCGATCGTCGGCCCCGGCAACATCGGCACGGACCTGCTCGCGAAACTGCGCCGCAGCGAGCGGATCGAGGTCCGGTACATGGTCGGCGTCGATCCGGCGTCGGACGGGCTGGCGAAAGCGGCGAATCTGGGCCTGGAGACGTCCGCGGAGGGCGTCGATTGGCTGCTGGAACGTGACGAGCTGCCCGAGCTGGTTTTCGAGGCCACGTCGGCGAAAGCGCATCTCGCGAACGCGCCGCGCTTCGCGGCGGCGGGTATCCGGGCGGTGGATCTGACGCCGGCGGCGGTCGGGCCGTTCGTGTGCCCGGCGGTCGCGACCCCGGAGCAGCTCGACGTGCCCAACGTCAACATGATCACCTGCGGGGGACAGGCCACGATCCCCATCGTGCACGCCGTTTCCCGGGTGACGCCGGTGCCGTACGCGGAGATCGTCGCGTCGGTGTCGTCGCGCTCGGCGGGACCGGGCACCCGCGCGAACATCGACGAGTTCACCGTGACGACCGCCCGCGGCATCGAGGAGGTCGGCGGCGCGGTGAAGGGCAAGGCGATCATCATCATCAACCCGGTCGAACCGCCGATGATCATGCGGGACACGGTCTTCTGCGCGATCGACCCGGACGCCGACGTCGCCGCGATCACCGACTCGATCCAGCGGATGGTCAAGGACGTCCAGCAGTACGTGCCGGGCTACACGCTCAAGGCCGAACCGCAGTTCGACGCCCCGCGCCCGGAGTGGAAGGGCCTGGCGAGGGTCGGGGTCTTCCTCGAAGTCGCGGGCAACGGCGACTATCTCCCGCGCTACGCCGGGAACCTGGACATCATGACGGCCGCCGCCGCGCGGGCCGGGGAACTGCTGGCGCAGGAGGTGGAGGCGGCATGAGCACACAATCGCGAAGCTCTGCTCATGACGCCGACCGGGTGCGGGTGTCCCGCAAGGAGCCGGGCGTGAAGTGGGACGACGTCGAACGTGAGGTCCGGCTGGTCGACACGACACTGCGCGACGGCAGTCACGCGATGGCGCACCAGTTCACCGAACGGCAGGTGCGCGACACCGTGCGGGCACTGGACGACGCGGGCGTGTCGCTGATCGAGGTGACCCACGGCGACGGGCTCGGCGGCTCGACCTTCAACTACGGATTCTCCCTTGTGGACGAACGCGAGCTGATCGCCGCCGCCGTGGACGAGGCGCGCCGGGCGAAGATCGCCGTGCTGCTGCTCCCGGGCCTTGGCACGGTCGAGGACCTGAAGGTGGCGGCCGATCTCGGTGCCGGCGCGGTCCGGATCGCGACCCACTGCACCGAGGCGGATGTTTCCGAACAGCACTTCGGCGCGGCACGCGCGCTCGGCCTCGAAACCGTCGGATTCCTGATGCTCTCGCATATGTCCACACCGGACGATCTGGCGAAGCAAGCACGGATCATGGCCGACGCCGGCTGCGAGTGTGTATACATTGTGGACTCCGCGGGCGCGTTGATCCTCGAGGACGCTTCGGTCCGGGTCGAGGCGCTGGTCGCCGAACTGGGCGACCAGGCGCAGGTCGGCTACCACGGGCACCAGAACCTCAGCTTCGGCGTGGCCAATTCGGTGCTCGCCTGCCGCGCGGGCGCACGGCAGATCGACGGCTCGCTGGCGGCACTCGGTGCCGGCGCGGGCAATTCGCCGACCGAGGTCCTCGCGGCGACGTTCGAACGGCTCGGCATCACCACCGGCGTCGACAAGGACGTGCTGATGGACGCCGCCGAAAACGTCGTGAAGAAGTACCTGACGCGGCTGCCGGTGATGGACCGTTCCTCGATCGTGCAGGGCTTCGCCGGGGTGTACTCCAGTTTCCTGCTGCACGCCGAACGCGCCGCCGAGCGCTACGGCGTTCCGGCGCACGAAATCCTCTACCGCGTCGGCGCGGAACGGTACGTCGGGGGACAGGAGGACATGATCATCGACATCGCGCTGCGGCTGGTTGCAGAGAAGGCCGAAAAGGGCGAAAAGGCGGCTCAGTGAGTCAGGTCGTCGGCGCCCAGCACCAGCCGCACGCAGTGCGCGACGAGCCGCTCCCGGGACACCTGGAGCGTTCCGTCGAGGTAGGCGATGAAGACGTTGCTCAGCGCGCCGACGAGGCCGATCGACACCAGCCGCCGTTCGGTCTCGTCGCCGCGCGAGAGCTGCTCGCCGACGAGCGCGGCGAAGGCGGGCAGCAGGTGCAGTCCGCGCTGGGTCAGTGCCGGGTCGGTGAGCGGAGCGAGCAGCAGAACGCGGCCCTTGCGGGGATCGTCGACGATCAGCTCGACGAACGCCTTCACCGCGTTCTCGGCGCGTTCGGCCGCGCTGGGCGCGTCACGGACGGCGTCGACCAGCACCTGACGGGCTTGCTCGCCGACGTGCTCGTACACGGCGGCGACGAGTTCCTCGCGGTCGGAAAAGCTCTCGTAGAAGTACCGCTCGGTGAGTTTCGCGTGACGGCAGACCGCGCGGACACTGACCGCGATGCTGCCCTCGGTGCCGAGCAGGTCCAGACCCGCTTCGACCAGTTGCCCGCGGCGCACGGCCTTGCGGTCGTCGAGCGTCGTCCCGGCCCAGGTCCGCCCCGGCATGTCCACCTACTCCTCGGTTGACTACAAGCGTTGTCACATTCTAGCGTGACAACAGGTGTGGTCAGTTGGACGACTCGACGAGGAGCGGACGATGACACGGGAAGAACCGATACCGCTGGGACCGGATTCGCTCACCTGGAAGTACTTCGGTGACTGGCGCGGGCTGCTGATCGGGCTCTGGGCGGGGTCGATGCAGAACATGCACCCGGGGCTCGGCGCCGGCGTCGAGCAGCACTCGCGGTTCTTCGAGGAGCGCTGGCAGCGGCTCTTCCGTTCGCTGTACCCGATCGGCGGCGTCGTGTTCGACGGCCCGAACGCGCATCGGACCGCGCTCGAAGTGCGGGGTTACCACGACCGCATCAAGGGCGTGGACGCGAAGGGCCGCCGCTACCACGCGCTCGACCCGGAGACGTTCTACTGGGCACACGCGACGTTCTTCATGAGCACGATCCACATCGCGGACCACTTCATGGGCGGCATCGGCGACGTCGAGAAGCGGCGGCTGTTCGACGAGCACGTCCAGTGGTACCGGATGTACGACATGAGCATGCGCCCGGTCCCGGAGAGCTGGGAGGACTTCCAGCTGTACTGGAAGCACATGTGCGCCGAGGTGCTGGAGGACAACAAGGCCACCCGCGACGTGCTGGAAATCGGCGAGATCGCGAAACCTCCGTTCCTGCCGTGGCTGCCGGACTTCGTGTGGCGCCGAGTGCGAGTCGTCGTCGCTCGTGATTTCGTCCGGCTGACCGTCGGCATGTACGAGCCCGAAGTCCGCGAACTGCTGGGCTTCACCTGGTCGGCGGCCGACGAACGCTGGTTCCGGCGGTTCGGGCGGGTCGTGAACACGCTGTTCAAGTTCGTCCCGCACGATCGCCGTTACCACCCGCGTGCCCGCGCGGGCTGGCGGCGGGAACGCGGGGAGCTGGCGCCGGACGCGCCGGTGGCCGAGACTCCACGAAGGAACCTGCCGCCGCTTTCCGAACGCGGAAAACCGGAGCACTACTCACCGAACGTCTGATCTGGAGGACGGATGAAGCTGGGCTATCACCTCGGGTACTGGTCGGCAGGGCCGCCGCCGGGCGCGCTCGACGCCGTGAAGCGCGCCGAGGAGCTGGGCTTCGACTCGGTGTGGACGGCCGAGGGCTACGGCTCCGACGCGTTCACCCCGCTCGCCTGGTGGGGCGCGTCGACGAGCCGGATCAAGCTCGGCACCAACATCGTCCAGATGTCCGCGCGCACCCCGACGGCGACGGCGATGTCCGCGCTGACGCTGGATCACCTGTCGGGCGGCCGGTTCATCCTCGGGCTCGGCGCGTCCGGCCCGCAGGTGGTCGAGGGCTGGTACGGCCAGGCGTACCCGAAACCGCTGGCGCGCACCCGCGAGTACGTCGACATCGTCCGCAAGGTCGTCGCGCGGCAGGAGCCGGTGACGCACGACGGCGAGTTCTTCCAGTTGCCACTCAAGGGCGGGACCGGGCTGGGCAAGGCGCTGAAGCCGACGGTCCATCCGCTGCGCACCGAGATCCCGATCTACCTCGCCGCCGAGGGGCCGAAGAACGTCGCGCTGGCGGCCGAAATCTGCGACGGCTGGCTCCCGCTTTTCTTCTCGCCCAAGAGCGATGCTTTCTACCGTGGCGCCTTACAGGAAGGCTTCGCCCGGCCGAACGCACGGCATTCCTTCGACGACTTCGAGGTCGCGGCCTCGGTGCCGGTGCTGGTGCACGACGACGTCGAGGAAGCGGCGAGCTGGATCAAGCCCTCGCTCGCGTTGTACATCGGCGGAATGGGCGCGAAGAGCGTCAACTTCCACCATGACGTGTTCGCCCGCATGGGCTACGCGGACGTCGCGGACAAGGTCCAGGAGCTCTACCTGGCCGGGCGCAAGGACGAGGCGACGGCGGCGATTCCGACGTCGCTGGTCGAGGACACGTCCCTGATCGGGCCGGTGGCGAAGGTCCGCGAGGAGCTGGCGCGGTGGGAGGAAACCGTGGTGACCACGCTGCTGTTGCGCGGCGACGCCGACACGCTGGCGAAGGTCGCCGCCGCGCTCACGTGAGCCTGAACCCGGCTCAGGTGGGATTGCAGCGGGCGAGCACGGTCCGCGTGTAGCCGACGTCCGGGCGCCACTGCTCGAGGTTCCAGCTCGGCTTGTCCGGTTCGGAGATGCGGGCGAAGTCGTAGTGGCACAGGAACTGGTCGCGCATGTTGGTGTGGTTCGCGGCCGGCGCGAGCTTCACGACCTCGTTCCAGGCGTTGAGCCGTTCGCTCGCCGGGGCCTGGCGGCGTCCGTACTCGGTCGGGAAGACCGCGAGGCGCGGCCCCTTCGGGTCCGGGAGCCATTCGGTGTGGTCGACGATCGCCTGACCGGTCGCCGTCCGCAGCGCGGTGGCCGGGCCGACGGGGACGACACCCGCCGTGCGGACGTCGTCGGGCGACGTGGTGGAGGGGGCATGGGCATAAAACTTCGCGGAGCGCTGCTCATGCGCCCGACAGGGTGCGGGTGTCCCGCAGGACACAGGGGCGGCGCTGGCGGTGCCCGCGGTCGCGAGCGCGGCGGTGGCGCACAGCAGGGCGGCCACGCACACCCGGGTCGTTCTCGGGGATCTCATCCGATTCCTCCTCGATGCCGGAAGATCCACCCTGGCACAGGCGGCGGCACCGCATGGCGTACTCGCCGAAATCGGCCCGGTACGGCCCGCGCATCACGACGGTGGCACGATTCCTCCCGACCACTACCCGGTGCGGGCAGAGATCCAGTACTGAATCGTTCGCCGGGAACGTTCGACAGGAGGATCATGGCGACGCTGCCCCGAACGCTGCCCCGCCGGACGAGGTACACGTACTCGCTCGGCTCGTTCGTGACAGGATCCTTCGGCACCGTGCCGGGCCTCCTGCTGCTCCCGTACCTGACCGACACGATGGCCGTGCCGTCGGCGTGGGCGGGCGTGATCGTGTTCGTGCCGAAGGCGTGGGACGTCCTGTTCAACCCGGTCGCCGGGCGGCTCTCGGACGCGAGCCTGGTCAAACGCGGCAGCAGGCGGCTCTTCCTGCTGTACGGCGGGATCGGGGTCGCGGTGCTCTTCGCGGCGTTGTTCGCGCATCCCGGGTTCGGCGGCCCGCTGCCGGACGCGAGTTACGTCGTCGTCGCGTTCTTCCTGTGCGCCACGGCGTACGCGTTCTTCCAGGTGCCGTTCAACGCGCTGCCCGCCGAGATCACCGACTCCGCCGACGAGCGCACCCGGCTGACCAGTGTCCGGATCGGCTTCCTCGCGGTGGCGATCCTGGTCTCCGGCGGTGGCGCGCCCGCGATCACCGGTGCCATCGCGGGGGTCGCGGGCTACCGGGTGATGGGTGTCGTGATCGGACTGATCGTGCTGGCCGCGACGCTCGGGGTCTACTTCGGGCTGAAGGACGCGCCGGTCGGTTCGCTGCGGCCGACCACGGTGAGCTTCCGCGAGCTGGTGACGACGATGCGGCAGTGGCGGCCGTTCCGCTGGCTGCTCGGCGTGTACTTCATCCAGGCACTCGGCGTCGGTGTCGTGCTCGCGGCGATCAGCTACTACGCCCAGCACATCCTGGGCGATCCCGGCTACCGGACGCTGTTGTTCGTCGGGGTCGTCGCCCCGGCGCTGCTCACCATGCCGTTGTGGCCGCGGCTCGGGAAGCGCTGGGGCAAGCTCGCCGGGTTCCGGATCGCCACGCTGTCCTTCGTGGTCGGACTGGCCGGGATGATCGGCGGGAAGGTCCTGCCGCTGCCGCTGACCTTCGTGTGCGTCGCGCTCGGCGGCGTCGGCTACGCGGGTATCTCGGTGTTCCCGCTGTCGATCCTGGCCGACCTCATCGGCGACGAGGAGGAGCGCACCGGAGCCACTCGCGCGGGCATCGCGGCCGGGGTCTGGACGGCGTCGGAGACGCTGGGCCTCGCGCTCGGCCCCGGCGTGTTCGGGATCGTGCTCGCCCTCGGCGGGTATGTGTCCAGTGTGGACGCCGCGGCTGTCCAGCCGGGCAGCGCGATCACCGCGATCCTGATCGGGTCCAGCGTGCTGCCCGCCGTCCTCGTCCTGTTCGGCATCCCGCTGCTGCGCCGCTCCGTCCTGCGCGCTCGCGTCTGAAGTCCGTGAAGGCCTCCTTACCGGCGCTGAGCGCCGGTAAGGAGGCCTTCACGGACCATCAATGGACGTGGACGGCGTCCCAAGCCGGGAAAGGGTCCTCTGTGGACGGAGCGTCGGCGAGGCAGGACACGAGCGCGTCCGTGAGCGCGGGGGCCGCCAGGTCGACGCCGATGAACACCAGCTCCTGACGCGGCGCGTCCGCGACACCCTGCGGCTCGAATCGCGCGACGGACCCCGCCTGCGACCACAGCCCGGTCACCCCGGGCCGCGACGACAGCGCGAAGAACCCTTTGGAGCGCAACACGTTCCCGAACTCCCCGGAGTCCAGACGGCGGGCGACGACGTCCCACAACCGGGACGGATCGAACGCCCTGTCCGCCCGGAACACCACGCTGGAGATCCCGTACTCCTCGGTCTCCGGGACGTGATCGCCGTTCAGCTCGGCGACCCAGCCCGGCGCCTCCGCCGCACGGGCGGCGTCGTAGCGCCCGGTGCCGAACACCCGCTCCAAGGGCACCTTGCCGAAGCTCGACGTCAGGACGTCCGCCGCCGGATTGAGCCGCCGCAGCACCGCGACCAGGCGCTCCAGCTCATCGGATGGGACGAGGTCCGCCTTGTTCAACAGCAGGACGTCGGCGAACTCGACCTGGTCCATGAGCAGATCCGACACGGTCCGCTCGTCGCCGGAGTACTGGTCGAGCCGACGCTCCACCAGGGAGTCGCCGCCCGCCAGCTCGCGGCCGAAGTTCACCGCGTCGACGACGGTGACCATCGTGTCCAGCCGCGCGGCGTCGAGCACCGGCCTCCCGTCCTCGCCGGGAAACGAGAACGTCGCCGCCACCGGCATCGGCTCGGAGATCCCGCTCGACTCGATGAGCAGGTGGTCGAACCGGCCGTCGCGGCACAGCCGGTCGACCTCCTCCAGGAGATCCTCCCGCAGGGTGCAGCAGATGCAGCCGTTGGTCATCTCGACGAGCCGTTCCTCGGTGCGGGAGCGGACGAGCGCGGCGTCGATGTTGACCTCGCTCATGTCGTTGACGATCACCGCGACCCGCACGCCCTCGCGGTTGGCGAGGATGTGGTTGAGCAGCGTCGTCTTGCCCGCGCCGAGGAATCCGGAAAGGACGGTGACGGGGACGCTCACCGTTCGAGCCGCTGGAAGTGCTTGATCAACCGGCGCGGGACGAGCTTCGTCTCGCCGTCGACCTTGATCGGCACCAGATCCGGCACCGCGGCCTTCCACTGCGAGCGCCGGGAACGGGTGTTGCTGCGGGACGTCTTCCGCTTCGGGACGGCCATCAGCGGTTACCTCCAGTCCTGCGCTGTCCGTAGCGGCGGTGGAACTTCTCGACCTGGCCCGCGGTGTCCATGATCCGCCGGTTGCCGGTCCAGAACGGGTGCGACGCCGAGCTGATGTCGACGACCACGAGGGGATAGGTGTTCCCGTCGGACCACTCGATGGTCTTGTCCGACGTCATGGTGGAGCGGGTCAGGAACGCGTCGCCGGTCGACGAGTCCTTGAACACCACCGGGTGATAGTCGGGGTGGATACCGGATTTCACTGGGTTTCGTCCTTTCGGTCCGACGCGTCGTTCAGCACGGACGCGTCGTGCTTGGCGGGATCGGCTTCGGTGTCGTCGCACGGTTCCTCGTGCCAGTCGCCGAACGGATCCGGGTAGTGCCGCCAGACGTCCTGTCCGGCGGCGAGTTCCTCGTCGGTGAGCAGCGCGCCGTTCAGCGCCGCCTCGATCTCCTCGGGCGTGGTGTGGTCGGTGACCACGACGATCTCCTGCGCCCGGTCGCCGTGTTCGGGGTCCCAGCGCAATGACGCGAGCGTGCGGCGTTCGGCCGAGACGTCCGTCCACTCAGGACCGTCCGGGGAGGCCAGCCACGGTCCGGCGTGCCCGATCCCGAGCCCGCCGCCCGCCGACTCGATCCAGAACGCGACGTCCGGCTGGCTGGCCACCCACGCCCGGCCACGGGTGCGGACGACACCGTCGAGCAGGACGTCGATGGCCTCGTGCAGCCGTTCCGGATGGAACGGGCGCTGCGCGGTGAACGTGGCGAGCGCGATCCCGCAGTCGGTGTGCAGCGGTGGCTGACCGCGCAGCAGGGCCCCGTGCATGTCGGTGACCTCGCCGCGGCGCGCGTCCGACGGGACGGCGTCGAGCACGGTCGCACCGTCCACACGGGACAGTTCGACCCTGGGTACCGAAGGCGCCACCCGGTCGAGCACCGCCGACGACCTCGCCGCCGTCCACGCGTCGGTCGCCGCGCCCGCGAGCACGAGGACGTCGGCGAATTCGACCTGCGAGAGCGCGACCTGGGCGACGGTGCGCTCGTCCTCCGGGCTCGCGCGCAGATCGCGCTCGCCCAGCAGCGCGTCGCCGGTCGCGTCGCCGAGCCAGTTCGCGCAGTCGATCACGGTGAGCACGGCGCGCAGGTCGACGTCGTCGAGTACCGGACGGTCGCCGACCAGTACGTTGCGGATCGCCCAGCTGACCGGTTCGGGCTCCATCGCCTCGTCGAGGCGCAGGACGATCCGCCGCACCTCGGGGTTTCGCGCGAGGCGGCGCAGCAACGGCAGGAGGTCCTCGCGCAGGGTGCAGGAGACGCAGCCGTGCGCGAGTTCGAGGGCGGTGAGCTGGTCGCGGTTACCGAGCTGGATCCGGCGGCGGACGATGCCCGCGCCGATCTGCCGCAGGTCGTGGTGCACCACGGCGGTGCCGGGCTCGGCCTCGCGCAGCAGCGCGGCGAGGGTGCTGTTCGGTCCCGGGGCGAGGCCACTGATCAGGAAGAGGGGCACGCGCGGGTGATCGGTCACTGAGGCTCCAGAACGGACGGGGTCGTCGGGATGAACGGGTACGACTGTGTAGAGTAAGTGACAACGATTATCACTATCAACTTGGGAGGGCATGTGTCAGCCGTGTGCCAGGTCACCGGCCGCAAGCCGGGCTTCGGGAAGCAGGTGTCGCATTCCCACCGGCGGACGTCGCGCCGGTGGGACCCGAACCTGCAGACCCGCCGCTACTTCGTGCCCAGCGAAGGCCGCTGGGTGAAGCTGCGGGTTTCGGTCAAGGGCATGAAGACGATCGACAAGCGCGGTATCGACGCCGTCGTCGCCGAGCTGCGGGCGAAGGGAGTGAAGCTCTGATGGCCAAGGCCACCGACATCCGGCCGATCATCAAGCTCCGGTCGACCGCCGGGACCGGCTACACCTACGTGACCAGGAAGAACCGGCGCAACAACCCGGACCGCATGGTGCTGCGCAAGTACGACCCGGTCGCGCGCAAGCACGTCGACTTCAAGGAAGAACGCTGATGGCCAAGAAATCCAAGATCGCGAAGAACGAGCAGCGGAAGGTGATCGCCGCCCGCTATGTCGAGCGACGTCGCGAGCTGAAGGCCGTCATCGCCTCACCGGCCGCGTCGCCGGAGGAGAAGGCGGCGGCCGTCTCGGCACTGCAGGCCATGCCGCGCGACGCGAGCGCGACCCGGATCCGCAACCGCGACGCCGCGGACGGCAGGCCGCGGGGCTACCTGCGCAAGTTCGGGCTCTCCCGGGTCCGGATGCGGCAGATGGCGCACAACGGCGAACTGCCCGGCGTCTCGAAGTCGAGCTGGTGAGCTCGATGCCGAAGCCGAACCGTGACCGTCCCGGCCGCCGCAAGGTGAACCCGCTGCACGCCGCCCGGGTCACCGAGGTCGACTGGAAGGACGTCGACCTGCTGCGCAAGTTCATCTCCGACCGCGGCAAGATCCGCGCCCGCCGGGTGACGGGATTGACGCCGCAGCAACAGAAACAGGTCGCCACGGCGATCAAGAACGCCCGCGAGATGGCGTTGCTCCCGTACCCCGGCCCCGCCAGGGGCTGAGCTGCCCGGCGGACGAGCGCCCCAATGTGGCATTGGGTGCGTTGGACGCACCGAACGCCACATTGGGGTTTTCTCGGTAGGTGCGGGGGTGCGGCTTTGCTGGTGGGCGCGTGTCGCGAACGCTCCGTTCGGGACGTTCATCGTCGGCAACGGAGCGTTCGCGACATCGGGCGATGCTGTCGGCTCGTGCGCAGGGAAGTCCGAGGGACGCCCTGGGTGCGTCCACCGCACCCAGGGACGCCCTTGTCACACCCCAGACCAGCGCACCCCAGGCGTCCTACAACACCTCCGGCAACACACACGGCCCCAGAACCCTGAGCGAGAAAACCACATTGGGGCGCATGAGCCGTGCGCGAACCTGTGGGAAACTCACGGCATGAGCGAGGATCCGGAGGAAATCGACCCCGAGCTGCTCCAGCTGTGGGCCAAGGTGTTCGGCTTCGCCCGCGCCGGGCGGACGGCCGAGCTGGCGGCCTATGTGGACGCGGGGATCTCCGCGAATCTCACCAACGACCGCGGCGACACGCTCGTGATGCTCGCCGCCTACCACGGCCACGCCGAGACCGTCACGGTGCTGCTCGAACGCGGCGCGGATCCCAATCGGGTCAACGATCGTGGCCAGAGCCCGCTCGCCGGAGCCGTGTTCAAGAACGAGCCCGACGTGGTGCGCGCGCTGCTCAAGGGCGGCGCGGATCCGGCGGCGGGGCAGCCGTCGGCGATCGACGCGGCCCGGATGTTCGGGAACGAGGGCCTGCTCGAAGCCGGAGAGTGAGGGAAAGCACGCTCGGCTAGCGCGAACGGGGCAGGTCAATAGACTCTCCGCGCATGGACGACCCGCACTATCTCTCCGGCCTCCAGCTCACCGGCCGCCGCGTCGTGGTCATCGGCGGCGGCACGGTCGCGCAGCGCCGGCTGCCCCGGCTGATCCGCGCCGGGGCCCGCGTCGAGCTGATTTCCCCGCACACCACCCCTTCGGTGAGCGCGATGGCCGACGCCGGCGAGATCGTGTGGCACGAGCGGCGCTACACCGAGGGCGACCTCGCCGGCGCCTGGTACGCGCTGGCGTGCACCAACGACCCCGAAACCAACGCCGCGGTGTGCGCGGAAGCCGAGCGTGCGCGAGTATTCTGCGTCCGCGCCGACGACGGCGACCTCGGCAGCGCCGTCACCCCGGCTTCCGGGCGGCACGGCGGGCTGCTGGTCGGCGTGCTGTCCGGTGGTGAGCCCCTGCGCTCGGCGGCGGTGCGCGACAGCATCCTCGACGCGCTGCACGCGGGCACGGTCGAGGACGGCCGTGGCCCCCAGCCGGACGACACGCTGCCCGGCGTCGCGCTCGTCGGCGGCGGGCCCGGCGATCCGGACCTCATCACCGTGCGCGGGCGGCGGCTGCTGTCCCGCGCGGACGTCGTGGTCGTCGACCGGCTCGGCCCCCGGGAACTGCTCGACGAACTCGCCCCCGAGGTGGAGATCGTCGACGCCGCGAAGATTCCGTACGGCCGCGCCGCGAGCCAGGACGTGATCAACAGCACGCTGATCGACCGGGCCAAGGCGGGCAAGTTCGTCGTGCGGCTCAAGGGCGGCGACCCGTACGTCTTCGGCCGCGGCTTCGAGGAGGTGCTCGCCTGCGCGGAGGCCGGGGTGCCGGTGACGATGGTCCCCGGGATCACCAGCGCGTTCGCGGTGCCCGCGGTGGCCGATGTGCCGGTGACGCACCGTGGTGTGGCACACGAGGTCGTGGTGGTGTCGGGGCACGTCGCCCCCGGGCACGACACGTCGCTGGTCGACTGGTCGCTGCTGGCGCGGATGCGCGGCACGATCGTGCTCATGATGGGTGTGGAGCGGCTTCCCTTGTTCGCCAAGGCTTTGCTCGAAGGCGGCCGTCCCGCCGAGACGCCGGTCGCGATCGTCGAGGACGGCACCATGCGCACCCAGCGGGTCCTGCGGTCCACTTTGGACACAGTGGTGGCGGACGCCGCGGCGGCGGGCGTCCGGCCGCCCGCGGTGATCGTGATCGGGCCGGTCGCCGGACTGCCCCAGCCGGGTCAGTCCTCGTAGCAGCGCGCGGCGAACTCGCGGATCGCCGTGGTCAGCCGGGTCGGGTCGAAGCGCAGTTCGACGGGACTGCGCGCCTGCACGAACTCGGCTTCGGGCATGTCCGCCGCGAGCGTGTCGGCGTCGCCGAACGGGTGAATCGGGTCGCGTTCGTGCCCGATCACCAGCGCGGTGGCGGTGATCCGCCGCCGCACCGACTTCGGCGGCGCGATGCGCCCGAACAGCACGCCGTGCAGCAGCGCGGCCATCGGTCCCGGCCGCTGCGACAACGTGTCGGTGACGACGTCGACCCACTGGTTACCGTGCGGCACCAGCCCGGCCGCGAGCGCCACCCCGCGCACGGTCACCGGCAGGAACCGCGCGGCCAGCAGGAGCGGGGCGAACGTGACCAGCCCGGCCACGATCGCGTTGTCCAGCACGGGCATTTCGACGATCAGGCCGCGGACCCGCTCGGGCGCGGCGACGGCCACCTCGAGCGCCACGTTCGCGCCGAGGGACGTCCCGCCGATCACCGCCCGCTTCACGTCGAGATGGTCCAGCAGCGCGACGGTCTGCTCGGCGAAGGCCGTCATCGAGTACCGCCACGACTCGGTCGGCCGGTCGGAATCGCCGTGGCCCAGCAGGTCGAGGGTGACCACCCGGAAGCCGTCGCGGGCCAGCCGCCGGGCCAGCGGGGCGTGCATGCGGCGCGTCAGCATGATGCCGTGGGTGAGCACCACGACGCGGTCGCCGGCGCCGAACTCGGTGTACCAGAGCCGGTGGCCGTCGTGCTGGAACGACCCGGACAGCTCGATCGGCCGCGACGAGCGCCGCGCGGGGGCGGCCTCCGGCGGGGACGCGAGGTCGTCGATCGCGGATGCGCTCATGCGATCGCCTCGCTTCGCGAGACAGTGTTGAATCCCTCTTGGCGCATGATGTCCATGATTCGCTCGCAAGCAGCGCTCATGGCCACCGTCCTTCCGCTCGTAGGGAGATACGTCTACCCAGGAAAGCATCCCGGGCGCGAATTGGCACTCTGTCAATCCGGGTTGGCGGGGTCCGGCGGGCATGAGCGAAGATGACCCCATGACCGCTACCGCTGACAGCCTGCCCGACCTCGTCGCGCTGAAGGTCGAGATCGACGGCCACGTCGCAGAGGTGACCCTGCTCGGCCCGTCCAAGGGCAACGCGATGGGCCCCGACTTCTGGCGCGAGCTGCCCCTGGTCTTCCGCGCGCTCGACGCCGACCCCCGGGTCAGGGCGATCGTGCTCACCGGGAGCGGGTCGCACTTCTCCTACGGCCTCGACCTGCCCGCGATGATGCCCGGCTGGGCCCCGATGCTGCAGGGCGACGCGCTCGCCGGGCCGCGCACCGCCTTCCTCGACGAGGTCCGGCAGCTGCAGGACGCCGTGAGCTCGGTCGCCGAATGCCGCAAACCGGTCGTCGCCGCCGTGTCGGGCTGGTGCATCGGTGGCGGGGTCGACGTCATCGCCGCCGCCGACGTCCGCCTGGCCAGTGCCGACGCGAAGTTCAGCGTCCGCGAGGTCAAGGTCGCGATCGTCGCCGACCTCGGCAGCCTCCAGCGGCTGGCCTCGATCATCGGCGAGGGGCACCTGCGGGAGCTGGCGCTGACCGGCAAGGACATCGACGCGGCGCGCGCGGAGAAGATCGGCCTCGTCAACGACGTCCATCCCGACCAGGACACCGTGCTCGCCGAGGCACGCAAGCTCGCCGGTGAGATCGCCGTGAACCCGCCGCTGGTCGTCCAGGGCGTCAAGGACGTGCTCAGCGCCAACACCGAACGTCAGGTGGCCGACGGGCTGCGGTACGTCTCGGCGTGGAACGCGGCGTTCCTGCCCAGCAAGGACCTCGCCGAGGCCGTGCAGGCCTTCCTCGCCCGCCGGCCGCCGGAGTTCACCGGCGAATAGCCGGAGTCCACAGTGGACGGCCAGGTCAGCCCGCCGTGGTGGCGCTGACCTGGCGGTCGTCCTCGGTCGAGCAGGTTGTGACCGGATCGCCGGGCCCGCTGCCGCAGGTCCACTCGCCGAGCGCGAGCGGGCCCGCGCCGGTCGCGGACCGCGCCGCTTCCGGCGGCAGCTTGGCGAAGTAGCCGACGAACAGCTTGACGGCCTGTGCGCAGTCGACCTTCCCGTGCGCGACCACTTTCGCCGTCTTTCCGCCGGGCCCCCGGACATCGCCGCAGGCGGCCCCGGTGGGCGTCGGCTCCGCCGCGGCGGCCTGCCGGGCCGGGGCGGGTGAGGGAGTCGCAGGAGGTGCCGCCGAACCGCATCCGGTGAGCACGGCGGCCAGGGGCAGAGTGGCCAGGAACAGCGTGGGGGGAAGTGCGCGCATGGGCCCTTCTCGTGCGTTCTTCGGTTATTCGGACGGGACGACGGAGGCGAACACGGTCTGCTCGCCCTTGCTGCAGGTGGTGCCACCCTGCGCGGCGGGCGCGCCGGACACGCACAGCCAGCCGTCGACGGTGTCGTTCACCGCGTCGTTGGAGCCGGAACCCTGGCGGCCGGCGATCTTCCGGTGGAACTCGGTGACCAGCTTCGTCGCCTCGGCGCAGGGGATCCCTGACGTCCCTGTGCTGTCGACGACGTCGAGGGTCAGCCCGCTGGCCGCCGTGACGGTGCCGCAGGAGCCCGCCGCGGGCGCCGCGGCCGGGGTCGCCGTGCCCGGTTTCGCCGCGGGTGGCGGCGGTGGCGCGGTCGTGCCGGTGTCCGGCAGCGGCGGTGGCGCGTGGGTGGAGGCTGACGTCGGCGCGCTCGGCGGAGCGCTGGGCGCGGACGGAGCGGGTGGCGGCGCCGGATCGCCCGAGCAGGCGGCGAGCGCGGGAACGGCCAGGCAGGCCACCAGCAGCGTCCGCCACGCTCGCGGGGAGGTCGGATGAGGCACCGCGCTCCTTTCGTCCGGCGGTCGGGCTCATTCTGGCCCACCGAAGGGCGCCGGGCCGGGATTGACGCTCCGGCAAGTTCGCCGGAGGTTAGCGGCGCACGTCCGCGCGGGTTCACCGGCCCCGCCTTTCGACTGTCCATTATGGACAATTAACATCCCGTTCACGCAGCGACACAAGGGACTGTCATCGCGCATCGATCGGTGGAATTCCCGGTGCGACGGTTAACATCCGCCGCTTCGCTGCCGAAGATCTACCAGAGCGTTCCGGCGCTTTCCCGTCCCCGTGCACTCCCGTCCCCGAATCGTGAGACCGATGACCAGCGAAGCAGCATCCGGCCCGGCCGGTGCATCAGAAAGCCCTTCCGGCGACCCCCTGCCGACCATTCCCTCGAGCGTCGTGTGGTGCGGCGGACGCCCCTACGTCCTCGAGATCCGGCCCGGCAGGGCCCGCTGGATGGGTACCGACGAACGCGGCAGGCCGGAGGCGCTCAGCAGCGCCGAACTCGAGCGGCGGGGCTGGAGCCCGCGCCGCGCGTGCTGACTCGATTCACCGCTCGCCACCACCCTCGACGGCGGGGCTTCGCCTCGCTGATTAGATTCACTGCGTGAGTACCGCCCCGGATCAGAGCGCGGAGCCGTCGCTGCTGCGACAGGCGCTGAACGTCCCGAACCTGCTGTCGCTGCTGCGGCTGGCCGGTGTCCCCGTCTTCCTGTGGCTGCTGCTGGGTCCGAAGGAGGACGGCTGGGCGCTCGCGGTGCTCGTGTTCAGCGCGCTCACCGACTGGCTCGACGGCAAGCTGGCCCGGTGGCTCAACCAGATGTCCCGGCTGGGTCAGCTGCTCGACCCGGCGGCCGACCGGCTCTACATCCTGGCGACGCTCGTCGCGTTCCTGCTGCGCGAGATCATCCCGTGGTGGGTGGTCGTGCCGCTCGTGCTGCGCGAGGCCGTCCTCGGCGTCTGCGTGCTGCTGCTGCGCCGTCGCGGGTTCGCGCCGCCGGAGGTCACCTACATCGGCAAGGGCGCGACGTTCGTGCTGATGTACGCCTTCCCGTTCCTGCTGCTCACCCAGGGCGGTTCGGACATCGCCGCGATCGCTCGGCCGATCGGGTACGCCTTCACCGTCTGGGGTGGCGTCCTCTACGTCTGGTCCGGCGTGCTGTACGTCATCCAGGCCGCGCGCGCCCTGCGCGGCGCCCCGGCCGGCTGAGGGGGAGGCCGTTCGGGGGGAGTGGCGGGCGCCGCCGCGGGGCTGGTGGAACACTTGTGCGCGACGAGATCGCCCGTGCTGGACCAGAAAGGGGAGCGGCGTTGTCCACTCCGGAAGAGCTGCGCTACACCGAGGAACACGAGTGGGTCGCCACGCGCGAGGGCACGCTGGTGCGGGTGGGCATCACCGAGTACGCGCAGGAGCAGCTGGGTGACGTCGTGTTCGTCGACCTGCCCGAGGTGGGCAAGCAGCTCGGCGCCGGGGACGCCTTCGGCGAGGTGGAGTCCACCAAGAGCGTTTCGGAACTGTTCGCGCCGGTCGACGGCGAGGTCGTCGCGGTCAACGAGGCCGTGTCGCAGTCGCCCGAGCTGATCAACAGCGACCCCTACGGCGAGGGCTGGCTGATCGAGATCCGGCTGGACGACCCGGCCGGGCTGGAAGCACTGCTCGAGGCCGAGGCGTACCAGGCGCTGATCCAGGGCTGAAACCCCTTCCCCGCGAAGGGTTCGCGCAGGCCGCGGCGCTCCACCGCCGATAGAGGGGAGCCCGGGGCCGGAGAATCGATCAGACACGGTACGTTGAGCGCTACACGTTCTTGAGTACTGGCAACATCATGCGTGAGGAGAGAGCTCAGGTGAGCACGAACGACGGGCCCGGCGTTCCCCCGGAGCAGTCTCCGGAGCGGACCTCTGTCTTCCGGGCCGACTTCCTGGCCGATGTGGAAGGCCAAGAGTCCGCGCCGGCCGCCGAGGCGCCGGTGCAGGGCGTCGACGCCCTGCCGGCGGGTTCGGCCCTGCTGGTCGTGAAGCGGGGCCCCAACGCGGGCTCCCGCTTCCTGCTCGACCGGGACACCACCAGCGCCGGACGGCATCCGGACAGCGACATCTTCCTGGACGACGTCACCGTCTCCCGCCGGCACGCCGAGTTCCGGCGTGAGGGCGGCGAGTTCGTCGTCATCGACGTGGGCAGCCTCAACGGCACCTACGTCAACCGCGAACCGGTCGACCAGGCGGTGCTGGCCGGGGGCGACGAGGTGCAGATCGGGAAGTTCCGCCTGGTCTTCCTGACCGGACCGGGGCACGGTGGCCAGGGGGCATAGTGACGGCGGCCGGGCGGCCCGAACGTTCTTCGGCACAGCGCGACGGGTTGAGCATCGGGGCGGTCCTGGCGCAGCTGCGCGATGACTTCCCCGACGTCACCATCTCCAAGATCCGGTTCCTCGAGGCGGAAGGCCTGGTCCAGCCGGGCCGGACGCCCTCGGGGTACCGGCAGTTCGCCGCGGCGGACGTGGAGCGCCTGAAGTTCGTGCTGTCCGCCCAGCGGGATCACTACCTCCCGTTGAAGGTCATCAAGGAACAGCTGGACGCGGCCGACCGGGGCGCCGAGCCCGCACCGGGCACGCCCCGGTTGCCGCGCAAGCTGGTTCCGCTCGACGATCCCGCCGATCCCGGCGGGCTGCCCGCGCCGGACGACTTCCTGTCCGGCAGGGACGTCCGGCTGACTCAGGAAGAGCTGCTGGCGCAGGCCGCCATCGACGAGGCCACCCTCGCAGAACTGCGGCAATACGGTCTCGTGCGGCCCGGCCCCGCGGGTTTCTACGACCCCGACGCGGTCCAGATCGCGCGCACGGTCCGGGCGATGACCGAATTCGGTATCGAGCCGAGACATCTGCGTGCCTTCCGCGCCGCGGCCGACCGCGAGGTCGGCCTGTTGGAACAGATCGTGACCCCGGTGTATCGCCACCGTGACGCCGACGCGAAAGCCAGGGCCGACGAGGTGGTCCGCGAGCTCGCGGCACTCTCGGTGACCCTGCACACGCTGCTCGTGAAAGCGGGAATCCGCGGCGTCACGGGTGGTTGAAGCCGGATGGGGCGCGCCCGCGCACTGAGAACCCTTGCGACGCCGGATGTCAATGACTGAATGTTGGCCACCCTATGCCGTACCGTGAGAGCAGGGTTTGCCGCGCGCGAACCGAGAAAGTCCGCCACTAGCGAGCACAGCGCTCGGATCACGGGTAGCGTCGAGGATGTCGGCGCCGACGCCGGGACAGCGTTGCGGCCCGTGCGCACGAGAGGAGGCGAAGCCCGATGAGCGAGATGCGCGTCGTCGGCGTGCGGGTGGAGCTACCCGCGAATCAGCCGATCTTGTTGCTGCGGGAGACCGAAGGCGAACGGTACCTGCCGATCTGGATCGGCTCGGTCGAGGCAACCGCCATCGCCTTGGAGCAACAAGGAGTCCGCCCCGCCCGCCCGCTCACCCACGACCTGCTCAAAGAGGTCATCGGAGCGCTCGGCCGGGAACTCGAACAGGTCGTCATCACCGACCTCAAGGAAGGGACGTTCTTCGCCGAGCTCGTCTTCGACGGCGACATCAGGGTCTCCGCCCGCCCGAGCGACTCCGTCGCGCTCGCACTGCGGATCGGTGTCCCCATCCACGCCGTCGACGCCGTCCTCGAGGAAGCCGGCCTGATCATCCCGGACGAACAGGAGGACGAGGTCGAGAAGTTCCGCGAGTTCCTCGACTCCGTCTCCCCAGAGGATTTCCGCGGCGCCGACACCTGATCCGCGCCGCCACGCCACCGCGGGCCGCGACCTCCGCCCCATCGATGCCGATGAGCGGAAGCGCGGCCCGTCGTCGTGCCGCCGGGTGCACCCCCGGCGGCGGGGGCGGTGGCCCTTTCGAACAGGTCGGCCAGTTCCCGGCCGTAGCGGTCGATGTCGAGCGACGGGTCGGTTTTGAACTGGGCCGCCACGCCGTCGATGGCCTGGGCGATGGACATCGCCATCACGTCCGGCGCGAAGTCACCGAAAGCGCCTTCCCGCTGCCCCTGCTTCAACTGCCGGTACACACTCCCCACCCGCAGGTCGTTCAGCACGGGCCCGGCCATGCCCCAGCCGTCCTCGTCCTCCGCGTTCGCGGTCATCTCCGCGAGCACCCGCACACAGTCCGGGTAGTCACGCAGGAACGCCACCGACGTCTCGATGTGCGCCCGCAGGTTCCCCCGCCGGTCCGCGGCGTCGATCCGGCCTTCGGTCCGTTCCGCGAGGAAACGGCTCTTCGTCTCGATCACCGTGCTCAGCACCGCCTGCATCAGCCCTGCCTTGCTGGTGAAGTGGTAGGAGATGATCCGGGTGCTGCTCAGCCCGGCGCGTTCCTTGATCCGCGCGAACGTCGTCTTCCGATAGCCGACCTGGGCCATCGTCGCGATGGTCGCGCCGATGATCTGTGCTCGGCGGGCGGCCTCGGTCACGGAGAGGCCGAGCTCCGCCTGCGTGTCAGTGCTTACTTGCATGAGTAAAAATTAACACGCCTGAGTAAAACTGTCCAGCCGGCCCGCTCTTCGCCGGGCTCGTACGGCGAACGGACTAAAGGCTCAACACGAACTTGAGGCCAGCCGCGCGTCGCGTTGACCGGCACCTTGCATGCGCTTACCGTCAAAGGCGGTAAATCGCCACGATGTGATTCGACCCCGCGATCCGCTGTGCTGCGAACGCGGGGGCACGGACGTGGCGATTCATCCCGGCCGGTCCCACTCCTGGGTCCGACCGGCTTGTCGTTCGCCGGCCGCCAGGTCGGGCGAGGGGAGGCACGCGTGGTCGAGGCTGGTCCTGAGAAGCAGCCTGTTCAGGTCGCCGGCGGCGAGCAGGGTGAACTGTTCCCCGACGCCTCGCTTCCGGACGAACTGGTCGGCTACCGGGGCCCCGCCGCCTGTCAGATCGCCGGGATCACCTACCGGCAGCTCGACTACTGGGCCAGGACGAAGCTGGTCGCGCCGAGCATCCGTACCGCGCACGGTTCGGGATCGCAGCGGCTGTACTCGTTCAAGGACATCCTGGTCCTCAAGGTCGTGAAGCGCTTACTGGACACCGGGGTCTCACTGCAGAACATCCGCGTCGCCGTCGATCACCTGCGGGTACGCGGAGTGCGTGATCTGGCGAAGGTGACGTTGTTCTCGGACGGCACCACGGTCTACGAGTGCACGTCGCCGGAGGAGATCGTCGATCTGCTCCAGGGCGGTCAGGGTGTGTTCGGCATCGCGGTCAGCGGGGCCATGCAGGAGATCAGCGGCACGATCCACGAGTTCCCGGCCGAGCGTGCCGACGGCGGCGAGGTCGAGTCGATGGTGCCGGACGAGCTGACCCAGCGCCGCAACGCCCGTCGCACCGGGTGATCACCGGCGCTCGAGGGCGTCAGGGTAGGCTCTGTTCCGCGGTCGACGAATCCGCGCGGGAGAGACCGGGCCATCAACAACCTTGAGCCCGGCGCCGAAGGAGCAAGTCCTCCCCGGAACCTCTCAGGCACCCTGGACCGCGCGGACGAGACGCCTCTGGAAAGTGGGTCGCCAGGACACAGCCTGACGGCTCCGCCGAAGGTGCAAGCCCGGCTCAACACACGGGTGAAACTCTCAGGCGCCCTGCGGGTACGGACAGAGTGGGGAGGGCCAGGACAACGTTGTCCGGCCCCGTCCCCGCCGTCCCGGGAGGTTCACGTGACCGAACCCAGTCCGTCCCTCGCCGAACTGGAGCAGGGAATTCCCTTCGCCGACCGGCACATCGGCCCCGGGCCCGGGGAACTCGCCCGGATCCTTGGCGTCGTCGGCGTCGCCTCACTCGACGAACTCGCCGAGCGCGCGGTCCCTGGTTCCCTGCGGGCTTCGGCCAGGACCCCGGGCCTGCCGCCCGCCGCCACGGAAGCACAGGCACTGGCGGAACTGCGGGCGCTCGCCGCGCGCAACCGGCCGATGGTGCAGATGATCGGCCTCGGCTACCACGACACGATCACCCCGCCGGTGATCCGCCGGAACCTCTTCGAGAATCCCGCCTGGTACACGGCTTACACGCCGTACCAGCCGGAGATCTCCCAAGGCCGCTTGGAAGCGCTGCTCAACTTCCAGACGATGATCGCGGACCTCACCGGCCTGCCGATCGCCAACGCGTCCCTGCTCGACGAGGCGACCGCCGCGGCCGAGGCGATGACCCTGGTCCGTCGCGCCACCCGCTCGAAGTCCGCGCGGTTCGTCGTCGACGAGGACACCCTGCCGCAGACCATCGAAGTGCTGCGTACTCGCGCGGAGCCGCTCGGCATCGAGCTCGTCGTCACCGACCTGTCCCAGGGCATCACCGGGCTCGGCCTCGGCGGCGACTTCTTCGGCGTCCTGCTGAGCTACCCCGGCGCGTCCGGCGCGGTGCGCGAGCTGGATCCGGTGATCGCCGAGGCGAAGGCACTCGGCGCCGCCGTCGTGGTGGCAGCGGACCCGCTCGCGCTGACCCTCCTGCGCTCGCCCGGCGAACTCGGCGCGGACGTCGCGATCGGTTCGGCACAACGGTTCGGCGTGCCGATGGGCTTCGGCGGACCGCACGCCGCCTACCTCGCCGTCCGCGAGGGCCTCGAACGCCAGGTCCCTGGCAGGCTCGTCGGTGTCTCGGTCGACGCCGACGGCGCGCGGGCGTACCGGCTCGCCTTGCAGACCCGCGAGCAGCACATCCGCCGCGAGAAGGCGACGTCCAACATCTGCACCGCGCAGGTGCTGCTCGCCGTGATGGCCGCGATGTACGCGGTGTACCACGGCCCGGAAGGACTGCGGGCCATCGCGTACCGCGCCCATCGCATGGCCACGGTGTTCGCCGCCGGGCTCGCCGAGGGCGGCATCGAGATGCGCCACGGCGAGTTCTTCGACACGGTGACCGCGGTCGTGCCGGGCCAGGCGGCGGCGATCGTGGCGGCCGCGCGCGACCTCGGGGTGAACCTCCGGCTCGTCGATGCGGACCACGTCGGCGTCGCCTGCGACGAGACCACGACGCGCGAGCGGCTTTCGTTGGTGTGGAAGGCTTTTGGCGTCACTGTGTCCGATGTGGACTCGCTGGACGCGGACACCGCCGACGCGCTGCCCGTGCCGCTGCGGCGGACGGGGGAGTACCTGACCCATCCGGTGTTCCACACGCATCGCTCGGAAACGGCGCTGCTGCGGTACCTGCGTTCCCTGGCGGACAAGGATCTGGCACTCGACCGGAGCATGATCCCGCTCGGCTCCTGCACGATGAAGCTCAACGCCGCCGCGGAGATGGAACCCGTCAGCTGGCCCGAATTCGCCGGACTGCACCCGTTCGCCCCCGTCGAGGACGCCGAGGGGCTGCTCTCGGTGGTGTCCGATGTGGAGGGTTGGCTGGCCGGGATCACCGGCTACGAAGCGGTTTCGCTGCAGCCGAACGCGGGCAGTCAGGGCGAGTTCGCCGGTCTGCTGGCGATCCGTGCCTACCACCGTTCGCGGGGCGAGGACGCCCGCGACGTATGCCTGATCCCGGCCAGTGCCCACGGCACCAACGCCGCCAGTGCGGTGATGGCCGGGATGCGCGTCGTCGTGGTGCGGTGCGACGAGGGCGGCAACATCGACCTCGCGCATCTGAAGTCCACTGTGGACGAACACGCCGGCGACCTCGCGGCGATCATGCTCACCTACCCGTCGACCCACGGCGTCTACGAGGACACCGTCGGCGAGGTCTGCGGTCTGGTGCACGACGCGGGTGGCCAGGTGTATGTCGACGGGGCGAACCTCAACGCGCTCATCGGGCTGGCGCAGTTCGGCCGGTTCGGCGCCGACGTCTCGCATCTCAACCTGCACAAGACCTTCTGCATCCCGCACGGCGGTGGCGGGCCCGGTGTCGGCCCGATCGGCGTCCGGGAGCACCTCGCGCCGTTCCTGCCGAACCATCCGCTGCAGCCCGCCGCCGGTCCTGCCACCGGTGTCGGCCCGATCAGCGCGGCCCCGTGGGGCAGCGCGTCGATCCTGCCGATCTCGTGGGCCTACGTGCGGATGATGGGCGACGAAGGCCTGCGCCGCGCCACGCTGACCGCGGTGGCGAACGCGAACTACATCGCCCGCCGCCTCGGTGAGCACTACCCGGTGCTCTACGCGGGACACGACGGGCTGGTCGCCCACGAGTGCATCCTCGACCTGCGCGGGATCACGAAACGCACCGGCGTCACGGTGGACGACGTCGCGAAACGGCTGGCCGACTACGGCCTGCACGCGCCGACGATGTCGTTCCCGGTCGCGGGCACGCTCATGGTCGAGCCCACCGAGAGCGAGGACCTCGGCGAACTCGACCGGTTCTGCGCCGCGATGATCGCGATCCGGGGCGAGATCGACCGGGTGGCGGCGGGGGAGTGGCCCCTGGCGGACAGCCCGCTCCGCAACGCCCCGCACACCGCCCGCTGCGTCACCGGCGAGTGGACCCGCCCCTACTCGCGCGAACTCGCGGTTTTCCCGGCAGGCCCTTCGGCGACGAAGGCGTGGCCCCCGGTGCGCCGCATCGACGGCGCCACCGGTGACCGCAACCTCGTCTGCTCCTGCCCGCCCCCGGACGCCTTCGCCGACTGACCGCGAGTTCGTCAGCCGGGCCGCTTGTCCAGGAAGCCGTGCACCTTCGCGATCCGGCCGCCTTCCAGCTCGACGACGTCGAAGCCGATGACCATCGGCTCGTCGGCCCCGGGAGCGCCGAGATACCACTGGAACCGGGCGAGGTCGTGGTGCGCGTCGGCCTCGGCGGGCAGGCTGAACACGAGCCCGGCGAACTGCGCCTGCGCCCCGCCGATGAAACCGTCGACGCCGTCGTGCCCTTCGACCGCGCCCAACGGGTCGGTGTAGCGGGCGTCCTCGGTGAAGACGTCCGCGATCAGCGCGCGCCTGCGGGCCGGGTCGGTCTCGTTCCACACGGCGATGTACTGCTCGACGATGTGCTGGACGTCCGACATGGGATCCCTCTTTTCGTTACCGGACAACGCTTTCGTTGTCCTCGACGACGCAAAGCCTGCCCGGTGCGGGTGCGGCGCGTCGATTACCCGGGAGGTAATGGCGACGCCGCGGCGGGCCCCGTAGCGTCTGCCTCGTGACTACTCCCGTGAAGGTGGGCGAGCTGCTGCGGCAATGGCGGGACCGCCGCCGCATCAGCCAGCTCGACCTGGCGATCTCGGCGGACATCTCGACCCGGCATCTGAGCTTCGTCGAGACCGGCCGGTCCCGTCCGA
Organism: Amycolatopsis sp. NPDC058986; assembly: GCF_042741125.1. Classification (NCBI taxonomy): domain Bacteria; kingdom Bacillati; phylum Actinomycetota; class Actinomycetes; order Pseudonocardiales; family Pseudonocardiaceae; genus Amycolatopsis; species Amycolatopsis sp. NPDC058986. The sequence goes on from NZ_JBHYJW010000001.1 coordinate 369,590, forward strand.
GCCGTGACATGGTGCTGCGCCTCGGCGAGCATCTCGACGTCCCGCTGCGCGAGCGCAACCAGCTGCTGCTGGCGGCCGGGTACGCACCCGCGTACGGCGAAAGCGGACTCGGTGATCCCGAGATGGCGGCGGTCCGCGAGGCGGTCCGGCTGCTGCTGAAGGGGCACGAGCCCTACCCGGCGGCGGTCGTCGACCGCGCCTGGAACCTCGTCGACGCGAACGCGAGCCTCGGGATCTTCACCGAGCAAGTGGCGCCCGAGCTGCTGACGCCGCCTGCCAACGTGCTGCGCGCGACGCTGCATCCGGACGGGATGGCACCGCACGTGCTCAACCTGGGGGAGTGGCGAGCCCACCTGCTCGGCAGGCTGCGGGGCCAGGTCACCCAGACCGCCGATCCGGTGCTCGCCGCGCTGCTGGAGGAGCTGCGCGGCTATCCGTGCGACCAGCCGGTGCCCGACGTGGAAGTGCCCGGACCCGGCGACATCTTCGTCCCGCTGCGATTCCGCCACCACGGCACCGAGCTGGCGTTCTTCAGCACGGTCGCCACGTTCGGGACGCCACTCGACGTGACGGTCGCGGAGCTCGTCATCGAGTCGTTCTTTCCGGCGAATCCCGCCACCGCGGCGTATCTGCGCGACCGGGCGGGCGCCGAAGTGCGATGATCGGGCGCGGAACTCCCCGCAGCAGCCGATGACGCAGTGAGGATCGCCCCTTCATGGCCATGTCGCCCCTGCTCGCCCTGACCGACGACGTCCGCATCCCGCAGCTCGGTTTCGGCGTCTGGCGGGTGCCCGCCTCGGACGCCACGAAAGTGGTCCGCACCGCCATCGACGCCGGCTACCGCGCCATCGACACGGCCGCGGCCTACGGCAACGAGTCCGAGGTCGGCACCGCCATCGCCGGCTGCGGCGTCCCGCGCGAGGAACTGTTCGTCACGACGAAGCTGTGGAACGCCGACCACGGCTACGACGCCGCGCTGCGCGCGTTCGACCGCAGCATGGCCGCGCTCGGGCTCGACCGGCTCGACCTCTACCTCATCCACTGGCCGCTGCCGAAACGCGGCACGGCTGCCGACACCTGGCGGGCACTGGTGAAGCTGCGCGACGACGGCCGCGTCCGCGCGATCGGCGTGTCGAACTTCCAGATCCCGCATCTGCGCGAGCTGATCGACGAGACAGGCGTCGTGCCCTCGGTCAACCAGATCGAACTGCACCCGTGGCTCCAGCAGGTCGCGCTGCGGGAGTTCCACGCCGAGCAGGGCATCCTCACCGAGGCGTGGAGCCCGCTCGCGAAAGGGCGGCTGCTCGGGGACGAACCGGTCACCGCGCTCGCCGCGAAGTACGGCAAGAGCCCGGCCCAGATCGTGCTGCGGTGGCATCTGCAGCTGGGCACCGTGGTGATCCCGAAGTCGGCCACCCCGGCGCGGATCCGGGAGAACCTGGACGTGTTCGACTTCGAACTGGCCGAGGACGACCTGGCCGTGCTCGGCGAGCTGGACAACGGCACCCGGACCGGGCCGGACCCGGAAACCTTCGACCTGACGTCGGCGCTGGGCGACGTCAGGCGGCCTTGATCCCCGCCGCCGCGAAATCGGCCTGCTGCGCGGGCTGCTTGAGGTACTCCCGGAAGGTCTGCGCGGCCCGCTGCTGGATGTCGTCGGCGGCCTTGCCGCCCAGGCAGATGAACGGGTAGTCGGCCGAACGCGCGGTGGCGACGGACTGCGCGGGCGAGCTGATGAGCTCGGGCTTGGCGGTGGTCAGCTCGCTGACCCAGTAGCCCGATTCGGGCAGCCACGCGGCGGGCAGGCCGCCGATCGCGTCGACGTTGGTGCGGCCGGTCAGCGCGTCGAGCACCTGTGCCGACGGCATCGATTCGACGGTCACGTGGATGCAGCGGCCGTGCACGACGGTGGCCGCCTGGTTCCACTTCGTCGCGGCCTGGGTCACCGGCTGCGCGGCGCTGGGGGTGACGAGGACGCGGAGGTCGGAGGTCCCGCCCGCGCAGCTGGCCGCCTCGGCCTCTGCCCTGCTGTTGAGGAGACCGTCGGCCCAGTTCCAGCCGAAGACGCCCAGCGCGACGAGCGCGGCCAGGACGACGGCCGCGATCGGCCACTTCGCGATGCGGCGGCGCGGCGCCTTCTTGCCGACGATGCGATGCGAACCGGTGGTCTCACTGCGGCCCGCGGCCCGCTTCGGTGGGTCCAGGGGATGCGGCACCGGCTCCTCGGGCAGGCTGTGACGCCCCATCGTTGTCCTTTCGAAACGCGCGCACACGCGCTGCTACGCAACCAAAACGTTATCACCCTAACAGGTGAGCCGTGAGGCGGGAATAATGTGACTCACAGTTGGTTCGGCCGTACTAAATTCACCTTGACGAAGTGAGTAATTCCTCGCAGTGCGCGATCAGCCGGGTACGCAGCGGTGCCGCCCGGCGAGCGAATTCCGCCTGCGCACGGGCGTATTCGGCCCGGCCGCCGGCGGTCTCGATCCGCACCGGCGAGTACCCGAACCCGGAAAGGTCGTACGGGCTCGCGCGCATGTCCAGTTCGCGGATGTCGGCGGCCAGCAGGAAACAGTCGGCGATCAGTTCCGCGTCGACGAACGGGTCCAGTTTGTACGCCCATTTGAAGAGATCCATGTTGGCGTGCAGACACCCGGGCTGTTCGAGCTCGACCTGGGTCTCGCGGGTCGGCGTGAGCTGGTTGCGGGGGCGCGCGGGCCCGGTGAAGAAGCGGAACGCGTCGAAGTGCCCGCACCGGATGTCGAGGGACTCGACGACCGCGTCGGTCCCCGGCGAGCCGAGCCGCAACGGCAGCTGGGCATGCCGGACCTGCTCGGCGGGCTCGCGGTAGACCATCGCCCATTCGTGCAGCCCGAAACAGCTGAGCCGCGGCGCGCGGGACGCGGTGGCGGTGAGCAGCCGCCGGACGAACTCCGCCGTCCGCGCCTTGGACTCGGTGAAACCGCACGGATCGAGACGCACGCCGTCGGCGGTCTCGACGTAGCCCTTGCGGTCGAGGAACCGCCGTGCCGCGTCTCCGGCAAGTACGACACCGGGCCCCGGCTGCCAGCGTTCGAGGTGGGTCGGGCGATGGGAGTAGTAGCTGAACAGGAAGTCCAGCACCGGGTGCTTTTCGCCGCGGGCCCGGCGCTCCTGGTGCGGGACAGTCCAGGCCCGCATGCGCTCGACGTGGTCACGCTCCCGCGCCAGCCAGTCGGCCTCGGGGAGCACGAGCGTCATACGCCCACGTGGGTGCCGTCGCGGACGGTCCCCACGTATTCCTCGACGAGGTCTTCCAGCGCGACGACGCCGACCGCGACGCCGTTCGCGTCGAGCGCACGGGCGAGGTGGCTGCCTTCCGCGCGCATCGCCGAGAGCGCGACGTCGAGCCGCGCGTCGGCACGCAGTTCGGTGAGCGGCCGCGTCTTGGCCGAGGGCACCTCGCTCGACGGGTCGTCTCCGAGCAGGTCCAGCACGTCCTTGACGTGGAGGTACCGCGTGAGCGAGCCGTCGTCGGCACAGACGGGGAACCGGGAGAACCCGGTCGAGGACACCGCGCGTTCCACGTCCCCGAGGGTAGGCGCACAGGGCAGCGTGGTGAGCTGCGCGGTCGGCACCAGGACGTCGGCGACGGTCTTCTGCACCGAGGACAACGTCTGCGAAAGCCGCTGGTGCTCGGACTGCTCCAGCAGGCCCTCGCGCCGCGATTCGCTCAGCAGCTCGGCCAGCTCGTCGGAGGTGTACGCCGTCTCGAGTTCATCCTTCGGCTCGACCCGCACCAGCCGCAGCAGGGCGTTGGAGACGTGGTTCAGCAGCCAGATGAACGGGTTCGCGATCTTGACCCACGCGACGTGCACCGGCACCAGCCACAGGGCCAGCCGTTCGGGCTCGGCGATGGCGAGGTTCTTCGGCACCATCTCGCCGATCATCACGTGCAGCACGGTGATGAACGCGAGCGCGATCGCGAACGAGATCGGGTGCAGCAGCGCCATCGGCAGCCCGATGAGGTCGAAGAACCCGGACAGCCGGTGCGCGACGGCGGGTTCGCCGAGCCGCCCGAGCAGCAGCGAGCAGATCGTGATCCCGAGCTGCGCGCCCGCGAGCATCTGCGAGACGTTGCGGCTGGCGTTGATCACGGTCCGCGCCCGCGTCTTGCCCTGTTCGAGCAGAGCTTCCAGCCGGTCGCGGCGCGAGGAGATCAGCGTGAACTCGGCGCCGACGAAGAAAGCGTTGGCCAGCAACAAAACCACGACAAGAGCGATGTTGAGCCAGTCGTTCATGCGATCGACTCGCTTCGCGAGACAGCGTCTAACTCCTTATGGCGCATGACATCCATGATTCGCTCGCAAGCTTCGCTCATCGCGCCATCACCTCGCGCTCCGCTTCGGCGGGAGCGGTCATTTCGGCGGGCCGCACCTCGACCTCGGCGATGCGGTGGCGGTCCATGGTCGTGACGGTGAGCCGCCAGCCGTCGACCTCGACGGTGTCGCCGGGCGCCGGGATCCGGCCGAGCCGTTCGAGGATCAGGCCGGCGATCGTCTCGTAGTCGCCGTCGGGCATGTGGAACCCGGTGACGTCGGTGACCTCGTCCGCGCGCAGCTGCCCGGACACCATCCAGCTGTCGGTGCCCAGCTGCTGCGCGGCGGGTGCCTCCCGCTCGTCGTGTTCGTCGCGGACGTCGCCGATGATCTCCTCGACGACGTCCTCCAGCGTGACCAGTCCGGCGGTGCCGCCGTACTCGTCGACGACGATCGCGAGCTGGAAACGGGAGTCGCGCAGTTTCGTCAGGAGCGCGTCGCCGGACAAGGATTCCGGCACCGTCGGCACGTCCTGCATCACGTCGCCGATCCGCACGTTGCCGCGTCCGTCGGCGGGCACGGTGAACGCCTGCTTGACGTGGACCGCGCCCTGCACGTCGTCGAGATCCTCGGTGTAGACCGGGAAACGCGAGAACCCGGTGCGCCGCGAGATGTCGATGAGATCGCTGATCGTGTCGTCGACGGTCAGCGATTCGGCCTGCACGCGCGGGGTCATCAGCTCCTCGGCGGTCCGCTCGCCGAAGCGGAGCGACTTGCCGAGCAGCTCCGCGGTCGCCGTGTCGAGCGTGCCGCTTTCGGCGCTGGAGCGCACGATCGAGCCGAGTTCCTGCGGCGAGCGCGCGGACCGCAGCTCTTCCTGCGGCTCGACGCCGAACTTGCGCACGACGAAGTTGGCGCTGTTGTTGAGGAGCGTGATGAGCCAGCGGAACAGCGACGAGAACCGCGAGTGGTACCCGGCGACCGCGCGGGCGGTCTGCAGTGGCCGCGCGATCGCGAGGTTCTTCGGCACCATTTCGCCGAGAATCATCGACAGCGAGGTCGCGAGGACCAGCGAGACGGCGAGCGAGACGCCGCCCGCCACGCCGGAGGACAGGCCGAAGGCGCGGAACAGCGGCTCCAGCAGCTGGCCGATGAGCGGTTCGGCGAGATACCCGGTGACCAGGGTGGTCAGGGTGATCGCGACCTGGGCACCGGAAAGCTGGAAGGACAGCGAGCGGTGCGCCTTCTGCACGATGTGCGAGCGCTTGTCGCCGACCTGGCGGACGTTCGCCTCGACCGTGCTGCGTTCGAGCGCGGTCAGCGAGAACTCCGCGGCCACGGCGAGGCCGGTGCCGATGGTCAGCAGGACGAAGAGGAGGACGCCGAGAACGGCGAGCAGGATCTGGATCATTCCGCACCAGCCGGAACGGCGGGGGAAAGCGCTATGGAACAGCCGGGCCGGTCACCCGGCTCGGTACTGTCACCGGGTGACTGTGCGTCGCGCACCTTGAGTGGTCACTCCTAGCCATGAATCAGGGTTGTACTGCGGCGATGACCCCCATCTTAACGTGTCCTTGGCGCCGATCGGGTGCTTGTGCCGCGTGGCGGTGGTCTCCGGTCAGCGCGGATCGCGGCCGAGCAGGGCGATGAGCCGGGTCGGCGCGCCCGCGGCGCGGCCGACCGGGACCGGCGGATCGAAGATCCCGATGCCCTGCCAGGTGTCGACCATCGGGCGCAGGATGTCGAGCAGCCGCTCGGCGAGCGGTGCCGGGACCGGGTTCGGCAGGCCGAGCGCGGTGGCCAGGTCCCAGCCGTGCACTGCCAGGTCGATGGTCATCTGCCAGCCGTACTCCTCGGCCGGGATCAGCCCGCTGGAGACGTGCACCGTCCGGCGCAGTGTCCCCGGCCGCGTCCACGCCTCGCGAGCGGCGGCCGAGGAGGACTCCCACGCGCCGACCGGGTCGTCCCCGAGCACGTCGCCGTCGAACCGGTCGCCGACTTCGTCCAGCGTCGCGCCGTCGAGCAGGGGCGGTGCCCAGAGCTGCTCGTTCACCAGGTGGTTGACCAGATCGCGTACCGACCACTCGGTGCACGGGGTCGGCTCGTCCCAGTCCTGGTCGCCGACGGCGTGGACGGCGTCGTCGAACACCCGCCGGGCCTGCTCGTGCGCGTCGAGGAGATCCACGGCCCCCATTTGACCACGACAGCGGAGCGGAATCCCGGGCGGGTGAGGTCAGGAGGAGTGGTCCGCGATCCCGGTCCGGTGCCGCCGCACGGTCTCCTCGACGAGGTCGAGCACGGGGCCGAGGTCGTCACCCGGCAGGCCCATCGCCAGGTGGGAGACCAGACCCTCCAGCACCAGTTCGAGGAAGGCGGTCAGCACCTGGACGTCCACGTCGTCGCGCAGATTGCCGGCGTCGCGCTGCCGCTGGAGCCGCTGCCGGGTCGCGGTGGTCAGCTGCTCGGAGCGCTCGGCCCAGCGGGCCCGGAACTCCGGGTCGGTCCGCAGCCGCCGCGAGACCTCCAGCCGGGTGCCGAGCCAGTCGGCCGGATGTTCGGTGTCCCCCGCCAGCAGATCGCGCATGACCTGGACGAGCCCCTGCTCGGCGACCACGTCGGCCATGCGCACGGCGTCGTCCTCGGCCAGCGCGAGGAAAAGCGATTCCTTGTCGCGGAAATGGTGGAAGATGGCGCCGCGGGAGAGCCCGGTGGCTTCCTCCAGGCGCCGGACCGTGGCACCTTCGTACCCGTACCGTGCGAAGCACACACGGGAACCGTCGAGGATCTGGCGCCGTCTCGCGTCGAGGTGATCCTGGCTTACCCGTGGCATTCTGAAATCTTGACACTGGGGATGGGGAGATCGCAATCCGTACGTACGTCTTGTGATGCCGGTCCTGGCGTCTTTGCGCGTTCGGGGGAACCCGCCCGCCCTCACCCACGTCGGAGTGTTCGTCCGGTGTCCTGCTGACACGATGTCGGCCGTTTGGCTAGTCTTTGCCCATCGTGGCCGGACACCACGGTGCGTGACCTGTGAGGAAGGTGGGGGCGTTGATCATCGGTGAGGCCGGGCGGGCCGCCCAAGCCGTCTGGGGCATCGAGCCGGGCCAGAACGGCAAGGTGTACGGCGGTGGTGGTTCCGGCGGGGGCGGCAAGTTCGAGATGGACCCCGCCGAGCTCAAGGCCGTCATCGGCCTCTGGGAGGACCAGCTCAAGAAGATCACCGAAGACGGCCAGAAGATCCGGGGTATCGCCGACGCGCTGCGGCCGCCGGGCCACGACGACGCGAGCGGGAGCTACGTGTCCACGGGAGGCGATTCGATCGCCGCCCTGCAGGCGCAGAACGACTCGATGAAGGCGTACGTCCAGGGGTATCTGGAGAGGCTTCGTGAGGCGCAGAGCAAGACGGTGAAGACCGACCATGCTCTCGCCGGCCCCCTCACCCAGGCGACGTGACCGTGAAGCTCCTGCGGATCATGGCCGCCTCGAGTGCTGTCCTCTGCCTCGCCGCCTGTTCGAGCACCACGGGCGGCACCGCGCAGCCGTCACCGACCGCGGCGGGGACCGCGTCCTCCGCCGCCGACCCGAATGTGCCGAAGGTTTCCCGGCCACTGGATGCGTCGGCTTATGTGGCGGACCCGTGCAAGCTCGTACCGCAGTCGGTACTGACCCCGCTCCGGTACACGGAGCCGGGAACAGCCCACACCGACCCCCATCAGGCCGATACGCAGGCAGGACCGTATTGCGGCTGGATGATCGGCGCGGAGGGCCTGAGCTTGCAGGTCTTCGTGGAGACGGGTAACCGTGATCGTGGCCTCGGCGGACTCGCCGGGCTCTACACCGGCAAGCGGTCCGGGCAGCTGGGCTTCCTCGAGCCCGCGCCCTCCGTCGAAGGATATCCGGCGGTTTACGCGGACAAGCGGGACCGGCGTGCCGGCGGCAACTGCAATCTCGACGTCGGCATCGCCGACGACCTGGTTTTTTCCGTGGCGCCGCAGGGGTACAAGGGCCAGCAGGATTCCTGCCAGGTCGCCCAGACCGTCGCCGCCGCGGTCATCAAGACACTCAAGGGGGCCTGACGTGGACGGCAAGGCGATCTACGAGAACTTCACGAAGGGCAACACCGACGGGCTGAGAACCGCCGCGCGGGGCGTCGCCGAGCTTCAGGCGGCGTACAAGGACCGGGCGGAGAGCATCAAGGCGTTGCAGGGCCGGATGCGGAAGGCGTGGACGGGTGACGCCGCGGACGCCGCGAACGCGGGGGCGGGACCGCTCGAGCAGGCGTTCTTCGACACCGCCGGTCCTCTGGACACGACGACGGCATCGGTGGACGCGCAGGCGAGCAGTTTCGACGCGTCCGGGCACGCGGTGGTGGAGGTCCCGCCGAAGCCGGACAAGCCGAATCCCTGGACCACCGGCCTCAAGGCGGCGATCCCGATCGCGGGGCCGTCGATGGCGATGAACGACGTCACCTCGTACCAGAAGAGCATGCAGAAGTACAACGCTGCCAACGAGAACAACGTCCGCGTGATGGACCAGTACAGCAACGTCACGTCGAGCACGAAGTCGGCGCTCCCGACGGACTACGGCCTCCTGCAGTCCGACGGCGCCTCGATCTCGGTGAAGGAGCCGACGCCGCCCGGACACGTCGAGCCGTTGCCCGGCAAGACGACACGGACCACGAAGCGCGGCGGGAACGAACAGACGACGTCGAGCAGTCACGTGCCAGGGCAGACTTCGGGGGACCAGACCGGGGGCAAGCCGACCACGCCGTCCGGCACGGACCGGCCCGGGGACACCGGTGGCACGGACGGTACCGGGCGGCCGGGCGGTACCGGGCGTCCCGGTGGCACGGACGAGACGACGACGCCGACGGGATCCAGGCCGGGCCGGACCGGGGTCCTGCCACCGACGGGCGTCGCCGGGCGGAAACCCGTGGGCGACGCGGAGCGGTCCGAATCGACGCTGACCGGGCTCCTCAACACGCAAGGCCCGAACACCACCGGATTCGGGAACGGTGTCGAGGAGCCGGGTACGGGAGGCGGTCGCGGCAGCAACAACGCGGGGAGCCGTCTGCTCGGCGGTGACGGCCGTGGCGGTGTCGGCGAGAACGCGCGAGGGCTTGGCGGGGGACGTGGTTCGGGTGTCGGCGGGCTCGGCAACGCGGCGGCTTCGGAAGCCGCCGCGGCCAGGGCGGCCGGTGGCCGGGGCAGCGGCCCGATGGGGCCGATGGGGCCGCACGGGCGTGGCGAGCGCGAGGAGGACGAGGAGCACCAGCGTCCCGACTTCCTGATCGAGCCGGATCCGGACTCGCTGTTCGGGACCGACGAGAAGACGAGTCCGCCGGTCATCGGCGAGTAGGAGGCGAGTCGTGGCGACGGGCCGGGTGGACGTGCCGGTCGAAGCGCTGGCAGCGCTGGCCGAACGGGAGCAGATCGGCCGGTTGCACCTGACGTTGCGGCCGGAACCGATCTGGCTCTCCGACGAGGCGCGGGCGGAGGCCGGCAAGCGCGTCGATGCCGCGCTTGCCGAGGCGGGGCTGGTCGACACGCACGGCCGCACGCTCGTCGACTTCCTCGACTGGCTGCCGCTGCTGGTGAAGCCAGCCCGGGAGTTCTACGGCTGGATCGGCACCGGCGAGCGGACCTATGGCGTGCTGGCGGCGACGCGGGGACTGCAGGCCGTGCTCGCGGTGTCCGACGGCGAATGGGTCGGCGTCCAGGAGATCGACCGGCGCAGGTTGGCCGAGTCCCTTGTCGAGCAGCTCCCGCCACTCGGCCCTGGCGGTGGGAATCCGCGCTCCGTAAGGGTTTTCGACCTGCACGAGGCCGCCCGGCGCGGGGAGGACGCGTATCCGCTCGAACCCGCGATCGCCGACGTCGTGAAGCTGGTGCAGCGGCCCGTCGCGGGCAGCGGTGAGCTGTACGCCGGGCTGCGGGACGAGGTCGGGCGATACACCTGCCTCGACCAGCCCCTGCACTACGCCGACACCGACTGGGGCCGCTACCTCAGTTACACCACGGGCGACGGCGACGACGCCGTGATCCACATCGGACCCGCCGGCACCCGTGAACTCGCCGAAACACTCCGTGAACTCGCCGGGACGCTGCCGGGCTGACCACGGCTCGGAAAATCGGCGGCGCGGTGAGCACCCGCTTGCCAGGATGACCGACGTGGACATCCGGGAATGCCGCGCCGACGACGTGCCCCTGCTCGAAACCCATCTGCCGTCGCCCGGCGCGAACCGCTATCACGAGGCCCGGTACCGGCGGCAGGCGGAAAACACGAGCACCTTCCTCGTCGCCTGGGACGGCGACCGGCCGGTCGCCGTCGGCGAGATCCGCTGGAACGGCTGCGCCGCGCCCGAGGTCCGGGCGAGTTTTCCCGGCTGCCCGGAGATCAACGGTCTCGACGTCGCGGAGGACCGGCGTTCGCGGGGGATCGGGACCGCGTTGCTGGCCACTGCCGAGACCTGTGCTCGGAATCGCGGCTATCACCACATAGGACTCGGTGTCGACGACGACAACCCGCGCGCGGCGGCGCTCTACCTCCGGCTCGGCTACCGCGAAACCGGCTGCCGCTACCTCGATCGGTACTCGTACGTGGACGCCGACGGCTCTTCGCACGACGTCGCCGATCCCGCCCGGTTCCTGGTCAAGGACCTCGGGTGACGAGCTGCTCGTGCCGGGGGAACCGGCACGAGCAGCCGGGTGTCACGCGACGGCGGTCCCCTCGAGTTCGACCAGCTGGCCGGGGATCGCCAGCCGCGTCACCCCGAGCATCGTGGTCGTCGGCGCGACTCTGGCCGCGCCGAGCCGCGACGCCAGCACGCCGTAGTGCTGGAAAAGCAGATCGACGTCCGTCGTGTACACGTTGAGCCGGACGAGGTTCGCCAGCGACATGCCGGCCTCGCCGAGTACGGCCTCGAGGTTGTCGAGGCTCAGCGCCACCTGGGCCGCCATGTCACCGTCGTGCTGGGGCTTGCCGTCGCCGCTCATCGCGGTCTGCCCGGAGCAGTACAGGGTGCGGGTGTGCCCGGAGACGACCTCGCCCTGGTTGAATCCCATTTCCACCGACCACGTCACCGGGTTGACCGCGGTTCGTTCCAACGCCACATCTGCTCCATTCGATTCATCGGGTGTACGGACGCCCCCCGGCTCGCTGGCGGCCAGGTGCCGACGTCGTGGGGAGAGCCTCCCAGCGAATCACGACATCCTGTGTCGTGTATTCCGCTAGGGTTTTCCCATGCGCGCCGACAGGTTGGTGTCGTTGGTGCTGCTGCTGCGCCAGCGCGGCCGGCTGTCCGCGACCACGCTCGCCCGCGAGCTGGAGGTGTCCACCCGCACCGTGCTGCGCGACATCGACGCGCTGTCCGCGGCGGGCGTCCCGGTCTACGCCGAACGCGGCAGGCACGGCGGTTTCGCCTTGCTGCCCGGTTTCCAGACGGAGCTCACCGGGCTGAACCACGACGAGGCGCTCGCCCTGCTGGTCGCCGGATCACGGCGCGGCGCGCAGGTTTTCGGGCTCGGCTCGGCGCTCGCTTCGGCCATGCTGAAGGTGGTCGACGCGCTGCCCGAAAGCCATCGGGGCGCCGCGGCCGGTGTTGCCGAGCGGTTGCTCATCGACCCGGAGACCGACCTGCTGTCGCGCCGCGTGGTCGCCGAGGAGGTGCCCGACACGATCGTGACCGAGATCCGGCGCGCGGTGCTCGCCGGGCACAAGCTGCGCATTCGCTACGCGGCGGCGGATCAGGCCCCGAAATGGCGCACGGTGGACCCGATCGGCCTGGTCACCGTGCGCGACCAGGGCTACCTGCTGGCCACGCGATCCGGCGCGGACCGTACCTACCGGCTGTCCCGGGTCCTGGCCGCCGAGGAACTCGCCGAACCCGCCCAGCGGCCGGACCGGGTCGATCTGGACCAGGCCTGGCAGGAACGCGGCACACGGTTCCGGACCGGCGGCGACCAGGTCGCCGTGCTGATGCGGATGAACCCGGCGCGACGGGAAGAGCTGATGGACACCGCGCTGGCCCTCCGCGCCGAAGAAACCGACGCGGAGGGCTGGCTGAGGCTGGAGGTGACCTTCCAGGACGCCCGGCACGCCGCATGGGCGCTGTGGCAGCTCGGCACGGACGCGGAAGCCCTGGCGCCGCAGTGGCTGCGCGTCTCCCTGTGTGATCGCGCCGCCGCGATCGCCCGCCGCTACGGTGATCCCCGCTAGTATGACAGCGCTGTTGTATCTCCCGGAAGGACGAGGCGGATGGCTGGGCTGTACCCCGAGATCGAGCCCTACGAGCACGGGATGCTCGACGTCGGCGACGGCCACTCGCTCTATTGGGAGGTCTGCGGGAACCCGGCGGGCAAACCGGCCGTGGTGGTGCACGGCGGCCCGGGAACGGGAAGTACCGCCGGCCTCCGGCGGTACTTCGACCCGGCGCGGTACCGCGTGGTGCTGTTCGACCAGCGCGGCTGCGGGCGCAGCACGCCACACGCGAGCGCGCCGGACGCCGATCTGTCCGCGAACACGACCGATCACCTCGTGCGGGACATGGAACTGCTGCGGGCTCATCTCGGCGTCGAACGCTGGCTCGTTTTCGGCGGGTCGTGGGGGTGCAACCTCGGACTCGTCTACGCCGAGCGTCATCCGGACCGGGTGAGCGAAATGGTCCTGATGGCACTCGCGACCGGGCGGCAGTGCGAGGTGGAGCTGCTGATCCGCGGTCTGGGCGCCATGTTCCCGGCGGCATTCGCCGAATTCCGCGCCGGGGTACCCGATGACGAGCGCGACGGGGATCTTTCCGTGGCGTACCACCGGCTCCTGATGGATCCGGATCCCGCGGTGCACCACGAGGCGGCACGCCGGTGGTGTGCGTGGGAGGACGCGATTCTGCCGGATTTGCCGCCCGATGACCGATTCGCCGATCCGGTGTACCGATTGGCGTTCGCGCGGCTGGTGACGCACTACTTCAGCAACGGTTCCTGGCTCGAGGACGGAGTGGTGCTCCGCGAGGCGGGAAAGCTCGCCGCGATTCCCGGCGTGCTCGCGGCCGGCGTGCTGGACCTGGGGAATCTGGCCGGGACACCGTGGGAACTGAACCGGGCGTGGCCGGGCAGTGAACTCGTGATGGTGGGCGGGTCCGGGCACACCGTGTCGACGGAGGGTATGCGGGACGTGCTCGTCGGTGCGACCGATCGGTTCGCGGGGTAGCTGAGAACGACGCTGTTTTTGTCGGACCCCGCGTGTAGCGTCCGAAGTCAAGGAGTCCCAAGGAGCGGGCTCCCAGACTGGACGGGCGGATATGACGGCGCGTTCGAACACGGTGCACGACTACCCGGAGAAGTCCGGTAGTGCGTCGAACCTGACCGCGAAGGTCCTTTCCGATCGAGCGGCGGGCGAGGCGTACGTGGCCTCCGTGTGCTTCAAGCACGGGCCACCGAAGCTCGTGGGCGTGGAACTGGAGTACACCGTGCACCATCGCGGTGACCCGGCCCGCCCGCTCGATCCCGATGTACTGGCCACGGCGCTCGGCCCGCACACCCCGCGGACGTTGCGCCCCGAAAGCCCCGCCTCTCCGCTCCCGGGTGGTTCGCCACTGAGTCTCGAACCCGGGTGCCAGGTAGAGATTTCTTCTCCTCCACTGGCCGGACTGCGTGAACTCGACGCGGTCGTCTCGGCCGATCTTCGCCATCTGCGTTCCCTGCTCGCCCGGCAGGATCTCGAACTGGGCGAGACGGGCATCGACGCACACCGTCCGCCCCGGCGCGTTCTCAGCACCCCGCGGTACGCGGCGATGGAACGCCGCTTCGCCCCGCTGGGCACGGGCGGGATCACCATGATGTGCAGCACCGCCGGGCTGCAGATCTGTGTCGACACCGGGGAATCCACCGGGTTCGCCGCCCGGTGGGCCGCCGCGCACGCGATGGGCCCGCCACTGCTGGCGGCGTTCGCCAACTCCCGGGTGCACGCCGGGCGGGACACCGGGCACGCCTCGGCACGCTGGCTCGCCGTGCTGGAGACCGAGCCGGTGCGCACCCGGTCGGCCGCGGCCGACCCGGACCCCGCCGCGGCGTGGGCGGAACGCATGATGGACACGCCGTTGATGGTGCTGCCCCGGGAAAACCGGCCATGGGACGCCCCTGAGGGGCTCACGTTCGGCGACTGGATCGAGGGCGCCGGTGCGGCCGCGGTCCTGCGCAGGCCGACGGTGGCGGATCTGGACTACCACCTCACCACGATGTTCACGCCGGTGCGCCCGCAGGGCTATCTGGAGCTGCGTTATCTCGACGCGCAGCCGCCGGGTGGCTGGCTGCACCCGGTCGCCCTCGTCACCGCCCTGCTCACCCGGCCGTCCACAGTGGACAAGGTGCGGGAGCTCTGCGCACCGGTCGAGGGTCGCTGGGTGGAGGCGGCGCGTGCCGGGCTGGCCGACGCGGAGATCGCGGCGGCCGCGCGGGCGGTGGTGGAACTCGGGTGCGCCGAACTCGGCGTCACCGGGCTGCACCCGGACACCATCACGGAGATCGGCGAAAACGTGCTCGCGCGCGTGGACGGAGCGAGGAGGGCTTCATGAGCACATCGATTCCCGAGTACAACCCGTTGCGGGAACTGAGCCCGCAGGATCTGCGCGCACACGCGGCGGAGGCGTTGACGAGGGCACGGGCGCGCAGTGTCGCGCTCACCGACGCGGTCGACGACGAGGACCTGGTCCGCCAGCACTCGAAGCTGATGTCGCCGCTGGTCTGGGATCTCGCGCACATCGGCAGCCAGGAGGAGCTGTGGCTGGTCCGCGACGTCGGCGGCAGGGAGGCGCTGCGCCCGGACATCGACGACATCTACGACGCCTTCCAGCACGCCAGGGCCGACCGGCCGGAACTGCCGCTGCTGGGCCCCGCCGAAGCTCGGCGGTACGTCCGCGAGGTCAGGGACAAGGCGTTCGACGTGCTGGAGAACGTGCCGCTGGAAGGCAGCAGGCTCACCGACAGCGCCTTCGCCTTCGGCATGATCACCCAGCACGAACAGCAGCACGACGAAACCATGCTGGCGACGCACCAGCTGCGCAAGGGCGATCCGGTGCTCAGCGCGCCGGAGCCGCCGCGGGCACCCGCCGGCAGGCGCCCCGCCGAGGTCCTGGTCCCCGGTGGCCCGTTCACCATGGGCACCACGGCCGAACCGTGGGCGCTGGACAACGAACGCCCGGCACACGAGGTCGTGGTGGACGCGTTCGTCCTCGACACCACGCCGGTCACCTGTGGCGCGTACACGGAGTTCCTGGAGTCCGGCGGCTATGACGACGAGCGCTGGTGGAGCCCGGCGGGGTGGAAGTACCGGACGGAACACGACATCACCGCGCCGAGGTTCTGGAAGCGGGCGCAGGACGGCTGGTGGCGGACCCGGTTCGGCGTCCACGAGAAGGTGCCCGCCGCCGAGCCGGTCGTGCACGTTTCCTTCTACGAGGCCGAAGCGTACGCGGCCTGGGCGGGCAAACGGCTGCCCACGGAGGCCGAATGGGAGAAGGCCGCCCGGTTCGACCCGGTGTCCGGGCGCTCCCGCCGGTACCCGTGGGGTGACGAGGATCCGACCGCCGAACACGCCAACCTCGGGCAGCGGCACCTGCGCCCGGCGGAGGCGGGCGCGTACCCGGCCGGTGCCTCCCCGCTGGGCGTGCACCAGCTGATCGGCGACGTGTGGGAGTGGACGAGCAGCGACTTCCACGGGTACCCGGGCTTCGCCGCGTTTCCGTATCGCGAGTATTCGGAGGTCTTCTTCGGGCAGGACTACAAGGTGCTGCGCGGCGGTTCGTTCGGGACCGACGCGGCGGCCGTGCGCGGCACGTTCCGGAACTGGGACCATCCCATCCGGCGGCAGATCTTCAGCGGGTTCCGCTGTGCCCGCGATCCCCGTCCGGGCGAGGTGGCCTAGCCGGACATGTGCCGACACCTCGCATATCTCGGCGAGCCGCGTTCGCCCGCCGAGCTGATGTTCGACGCCCCGCACTCGCTGCTGGTGCAGTCCTACGCCCCGGCCGACATGCGGGGCGGGGGATCGGTGAACGCGGACGGCTTCGGCCTCGGCTGGTATCCCGGCAGGGCCGAGCCGCTGCGGTACCGGCGTTCCGGTCCACTGTGGACGGACGAGACGCTGCCCGCGCTCGCCGCTTCGGTGCGGGCCCCGGTCTTCCTGGCCGCGGTGCGCAACGGCACCACCGGCATGCCGGTCACCGAGGCGGCCGCGGCGCCGTTCGCCGACGGCCGGTGGCTCTTCAGTCACAACGGCGTGGTGCGGGGCTGGCCGGAATCGCTGGCCGCGCCGTCGAAACAGCTGCCGATCACCGAACTGCTCACCCTCGAAGCACCGACCGACTCGGCGGTGCTCTGGGCCCTGCTGCGTGCTCGCCTGCGCGCGGGGGAGGACCCGCTGTCCGCGGTGACCGGGCTGGTGACCTCCATCGAGGCCGCCGCGCCCGGCTCCCGGCTCAACTTCCTGCTCACCGACGGGGAAACCCTGATCGGCACGGCCTGGACACATTCGCTCGCGATGCTGCGGACGGCCGAAGGCGTCGTCCTGGCCTCCGAACCGTGTGCTCCGGATCCGGCGTGGACGGCGGTGCCCGACCGGCACGCCGTCCGCGTCAGCCGCGCCGGCGTCGACCTCATCCCCCTCACACCGGAACGGAGTGACCCTTCCCGATGACCGACGTGGATCTGGACAACCACCGTGCCCATGCCGACGTCACCGACGAACTCGTCGGTGACGTCCGCGCCGGCCTGACAGCCGGGCAGAAATGGTTGCCGCCCAAGTGGTTCTACGACGCCGACGGCAGCGAGCTGTTCGAGCGGATCACCGCGCTGCCCGAGTACTACCCGACCCGCAGCGAACGGGAGGTGCTCGCCACGCGGGCCGGTGACGTCGCCCAGCTCACCGGGGCACACACCCTCGTCGAGCTGGGCTCCGGTTCGAGCGAGAAGACCCGGCTGCTGCTCGACGCGTTCACCGGGCACGGCACGCTGGAGGCGTTCGTCCCGCTGGACGTCTCGGAATCCGCGCTGGCCGAGGCCACGGCCGCGATCTCCGCGGACTACCCGAAGCTCGACGTGCGCGGAGTGGTCGGCGACTTCACCCAGCACCTCGACCGGCTTCCCGGCGGCCAGCCCCGGGTCGTGGCGTTCCTCGGCGGCACGATCGGGAACTTCCTGCCCGCCGAACGCGCCGCGTTCCTGCGCTCGGTGCGGGACGTGCTGGACGAGGGGGAGTGGCTCCTGCTCGGGACGGACCTGGTGAAGGACGCCGGTGTCCTCGAACGGGCCTACGACGACGCGGCCGGGGTCACCGCCGAGTTCAACCGGAACGTGCTGCGGGTGATCAACACCCGGCTCGGCGCGGATTTCGACCCGGACGCCTTCGAGCACGTCTCCTACTGGGACGCCGAGAACGAGTGGATCGAAATGCGGCTGCGGTCACGCGGGTGGCAGACCGTCGAGATTCCCGGGGCCGGGCTGACCGTCGAGTTCGCCGACGGCGAGCACATCCGCACCGAGATCTCCGCCAAGTTCCGGCCGGGCGGCGTCGAAGCCGAACTCGGGTCCGCCGGGTTCGCCGTCGAGCGATGGTGGACGGACTCACAGCAGCGGTTCGGGGTGAGCCTGGCAAGATCCGTACGTGGCTAATCCTCTCGCGGCGTTCGCTCGCGTGCTCGGCACGAAACCCTGGGTGATGAAGCTCGCGGGCGGGATCATCTGGGCCGACAAGAAGCTGCACGGGGCGTTCAAGGGCCGGGTCAGCCTGGTGGCACTGGCCGGGCTGCCGTCGTTGCGGCTCACCACGACCGGGCGGAAGAGCGGGTTGCCCCGCAGTACCAACCTGCTCTACTACCCGGACGGCGACCGGTTCGTGCTCACCGGGTCGAACTGGGGCCGCCCGAACAACCCCGCGTGGACGTTGAACCTGCGGGCCTGCCCCGACGCCGAGATCGCGATCGCCGGAAAGGCGATCGCGGTCACGGCGAAGGAGCTCGACGGCGAGGAGTACTCGCGGATGTGGCGGGAACTGCTGCGGTTCTGGCCCGGCTACGAAATGGAGCGGGTGGCCGCCGGGCGCCCGTTGCCCATCTTTGTGATGACACCGTCGTCCTAACTCGTTCAGGTCGATAGCCTCCCACCATCCTTTCGGCCGGTGACGGGAATCGGCGGTTTGTGCCAGTCTCACCCCTGTAACGCGTGGTGACGCCGCATGCGCGGCGCCAGCGCGACTCAAGGGAGGAGAAGTCTTGCCGAGTTCCGCGAAGAGCCGGGTGCGCGCGGTCGCACTGGTGGGGGCGCTCGTGGCCGGTGCGGCGCTGACCGGGATGTCCGGTACAGCCGCCGCGGCGCCGGCCGGGGGCATTCCGGCAGCGCAGGTGGGAGCGACGAAACCGGTCGACTGGGGTGCCTGCTCGGCCGACACCCTGCGCGGGGTGCCCGCCGACCAGACGAAGTTCTACAGCTGCGCGCGGTACCGCGTCCCGATCGACCACGACGACGCCTCGCTGGGCACGATCGACATCGCGCTGCTGAAGCGCGCGGCGCGCACGCCGGACAAGCGGGTCGGATCGCTGTTCCTCAACCCCGGTGGTCCCGGCGGTTCCGGGCTGCGGATGCCGATCAGCGGCACGGGCTACTTCCAGCCGCAGGTCGTCGACCGCTTCGACCTCATCGGCTTCGACCCGCGCGGGGTGGGCCAGAGCAATCCGCTGCGCTGCTTCACCACGCAGGAGGACGCCGACGAGGTGAACGGCGCCCAGGTCGGCGTGCCGTTGAGCCGCGCGGAGATCTCCAGCACGCTGGCCGCCTACCGCGACCTCGGGCAGTTCTGCAAGAACAACTCGGGCGCGCTGCTCAACCACATGTCCACCAAGGACGTGGTGCGGGACCTCGACAAGCTGCGCGCCGCGGTCGGTGACCAGAAGCTGACCTACGTCGGTTTCTCCTACGGCACGCTGATCGGCTCCACGTACGCCGCGATGTTCCCGAAGCAGAGCCGGGCGATCGTCATCGACGGCAACGTCGACCCGGCGCTGCGCACCAGCGACGGCGTGCAGTACGACCGCGAACGGGCCCGCGGGTTCGAGATCTCGCTCGACGCGTTCCTGACCCGCTGCGCGCAGTCCGGTCCGAAGTGCGCGTTCAGCTCCGGTACCCCGAGGACGAAGTTCGACGAGCTGCGCGAGTATCTGCGTCAGCAGCCGATCAAGCTGCCCGGCGGCGGGTCGATCGACATCAGCCAGTTCACCAGCAGCGTCTCGAGCACGCTCTACCGGCCGGCCGGTTTCCCGGCGCTGGCCCAGGAACTGCAGAGCCTGTACGACGTGATCCACCCGCCGGCCGCCGCCACCGCGCAGGCCCAGTCGGCGCGGACGCTCAAGCTCGACGTGCTCGCGCCGGGCAAGAACGGCCTGGCCGATCTCGACCCGGACAGCCCCTACACCGGTGACGACTCGTACTTCGGGGTGAACTGCTCCGACAAGAAGATCACCATCAAGCAGGACAAGGTGCCGGGGCTCGCGGCGCAGTGGGAACGGGAGTCGCCGACGTTCGGCCGCTACCAGATCTTCTCCGACGTCGCCGCCTGCCCGGTGTGGCCCGCCAGGCACCCGGACGTCTACCGCGGTCCGTGGCAGGTCCAGACCGAGAACCCGGTCGTCGTGGTCGGCAACTACTACGACCCGGCGACGCAGTACCTGTTCGCGAAGCGGATGGCGAACGAGCTCGGCAACGCCCGGCTGCTGTCGGTCGACGCGTTCGGGCACTGCATCCTCGGCAAGTCGCTCGGCGTGGACAAGGCCACGGCCGACTACCTGATCGATCTGAAGGTCCCGGCGGCGGGCCAGGTGTTCCAGCCGAACACCCAGCCGTTCCAGACGACCGCCACGGCGAAGGGCTGACCTCCCCCGGTCGTGGCCGTCCCCAGGAAGGACGTCTTCGGTGTCCCCGACACATCGAAGGCGTCCTTCCGGCGTTCGCATGATCCTTCCGGGTGAACTTTTCGGGTCTCGCCGCTGACGTTCCGGTGGCCGCCGAACCGGACTATCCGCCGTGTTCGGCGCATAGCCGGAACTCGGCTTGCCAGCGTGACACGCGGTGCGTGAAGGTGAGCGCGAATCGTTCACGAGAGGGGAGAACGCGTGCTGCGTTCGGTGCGCGCCCGGTGGGCGGGCGCGCTGGCGGTGGTGCTGGTGGCGGGCGGCACCGTGGTCGCCGTGACCTGGCCGGGGGAGCAGGCCACCCCGGCCGCGGCGGAGACGCCGATCGAGGTGTCGCGTTCCACGTGCGGTGCCGGCTGGACGGCGCCGAAGCCGGGGCCGCGGACCCTCCAGGTGCACAACAGCGGGGCGGCGAGCACTGAGGTCGAACTCATCGACCCGGACACCGGCACCGTGTTCGGCGAGATCGACGGGCTCGGCCCCGGCACGACTCGCGCGCTGCCGGTCAACCTCGGCGACGGCGGCTACGCGTTCCGCTGTGTCCCGGACGGGAGTTCGGCCTTCGTCGGGCCGACGGTCCGGGTTTCCGGCGGCGTCGCGCGGCCCGGCCCCGCCGTGGTCCCGGTGACCGACGCGGACCTGCTCGGCCCGGTCAAGGCGTACCACGGCCACGTGCTCGAAGGCCTCGGCAGGCTGGCCGCCGACGTGGCGGCGCTCAGGACGGCCGTCCACAGTGGAGACCGGGCCAGGAGCGAGACGGCCTGGCTCACCGCGCATCTCACCTACGAACGGCTGGGCGCGGCCTACAACGCCTTCGGCGATTCCGACAAGGCCATCAACGGCCGCGCCACCGGACTGCCGGGCGGCACGGCCGACCCGGGTTTCACCGGCTTCCACCGGCTGGAAAACGGGCTCTGGCATGGCGAAGGGATGCCCGCGCTGGCGGCCGTCGCCGACCGGCTGGCCGAGGACGCCGGCGCGCTGCGCGACGGGTTCGGCGACGCCCAGATCGACCAGAACGATCTCGGCCTGCGGGCCCACGAGATCATGGAGAACACCCTGCAGTTCGAGCTCACCGGCCGCAGCGACTTCGGCAGCGGCACCGCACTGGCGACCGCGGTGGCCAATGTGGACGGGACGAGGGCGGTGCTCGACGTGCTGCGGCCACTGCTGACCACCCGGTTCCCCGGTCTGTCCACTGTGGATGCGTGGCTGGACAGGACGAAGCGGACGCTGGAGTCGGCGCGGCGTCCGGACGGATCCTGGACGCCGGTCGCGCGGCTCGATCCGGCGCTGCGGCAGCGGGTCAACGGCGACGTCGGCCAGCTCACCGAACTGCTCGCGCCGGTCGCGGCGATCGCGGAGCCGAGGAGGATCCGGTGAACCTGCGCCGCCGGAGTTTTCTGCGTGGCGCGATGGCCGCGGGTGCCGGTGCCGGACTGGCCACCGGTCTGACGTCGAGCGCGCACGCGGCCGGCGGGGTCCCGTTCCACGGACCGCGGCAGGCCTCGATCCTCGCGCAGCCCGCGCGGCGGAGCGTCGTCGCGTCGTTCGACGTCATCGCGCAGAACCGGGCCGAGCTGACGGATCTGCTGCGCGCGCTGACCGATCGGGCGCGGTTCCTGACGACCGGGGGAGCGCCCGCCGCGCTCGGCATCACCGGGCCGCCGTCCGACTCCGGGGTACTCGGGCCGGAGATCCCGGCGGGGCAGCTCGCCACGATCGTCGGCGTCGGTGCGTCGCTCTTCGACGGCAGATACGGCCTGACGGACCGGAAACCGGCGAAGCTGAAGCCGATGCCGACGTTCCCCGACGACGCGCTGGAAGCGGCATGGTGTCACGGCGATCTGAGCCTGACCCTGTCCGCGGAGGACAGTGACACGGTGCTGCACGCCCTGCGGGACATTGCCCGAGCCACCCGGGGCGGGATGCAGCCGCGCTGGAAGATCGACGGCTTCAGCTCGCCGCCCCGCCCGGACGGTACGCCGCGGAACCTGCTGGGTTTCAAGGACGGGATCGCCAACCCCGCGACGTCCGAACTGGACAGTCTCGTGTGGACACCCGCGCCGGGCGAGCCCGCGTGGACGACCGGCGGGACCTACCAGGTGATCCGGCTGATCCGGATGCTCGTCGAGTTCTGGGACCGCGTTTCGCTGTCGGAGCAGGAGAACATGATCGGCCGCCGCCGGGACACCGGCGCCCCGCTGGACGGCGTCACCGAGACGGACGTCCCGCGGTTCGCCGACGACCCCGTCGGCACGGTGATCCCGCTGACCAGCCACATCCGGCTCGCGAACCCGCGGTCGGCGGACACCGACGCGAGCCGCATCCTGCGCCGGTCGGTGAACTACGACCGCGGTGTCGACGGCAACGGGAACCTCGACATGGGGCTGGTTTTCACCTGCTACCAACGTGATCTCGAGCGGCAGTTCGAGGCCGTGCAGCAGCGGCTGGCCGGGGAACCGCTGGTGGACTACGTCTCGCCGTTCGGCGGCGGGTACTTCTTCGCGCTTCCGGGCGTGACCGGTCCGGACGATCACTACGGGCGAGCGCTGCTCGCGTAGGAAAGGGACACACAGTGAAAGCAAGGGCAGGCGGGCGCGTGCTCGCGGCGGGCGCGGTGGCGGCCGCCGTGGCACTGGCCGCGGGAGCGTGTTCGAGTGGCGGCCAGGACTCGTCGAGCGGGCCGAAGCCCGCTCCCGGTCAGGCGGTGAGCGCCGACGCGGCGGCGACCGCGACGCCGATCAAGCACGTCGTGGTGATCTTCGGGGAGAACATCTCGTTCGACCACTACTTCGGGACCTACCCGAACGCGGCGAACAACGAGGGCACCCCGTTCACGCCCGCGCCGAACACCCCGCAGGTCAACGGGCTCACCCCGGACCTGCTGACGCACAACCCGAACGCGTACAACCCGAAGCGGCTGGCGCGCTCCCAGGCGATGACCTGCGACCAGGACCACGACTACAACAAGGAACAGGCCGCGTTCAACGGCGGCAAGATGGACAAGTTCGTCGAGAACACCGAGAAGGACAAGTGCACCGGACAGCCGGTGCTGTTCGGTGAGCCCGGCCTGGTCATGGACTACTACGACGGCAACACCGTCACCGCGATGTGGAACTACGCCCAGCACTACGCGCTGAACGACAACTCGTTCAACACCGTGTTCGGCCCGTCCAGCCCCGGTGCGGTGAACCTGGTTTCGGGCCAGACCCACGGCGCACAGCCGGTCGACCCGGCCACCGGCGCGCCGAAGACCGATCCGAAGACGGCGGTCTCGCCGAACGCGAGCGGCCTCGGCACGATGATCGAGGACCCGGACCCGGCGTTCGACGACTGCTCGAACAAGAACCACACCGCCAAGGACAACCTCGCCGCGATGCAGGGCCGCAACATCGGCGACCTGCTCAACGCGAAGAGCCTGTCCTGGGGCTGGTTCCAGGGCGGGTTCAAGCCGACCGGCAAGAACGGCGACTACGCGGCGTGCGACGCGAAGCACAAGAACGTCGGCGGTCAGTCCGTTGTGGACTACAGCCCGCACCACGAACCGTTCCAGTACTACAAGTCCACGGCGAACCCGAAGCACCTGCCGCCGAGTTCGGTGGCCGCGATCGGGGCGAACGACCAGGCCAACCACCAGTACGACACGGCCGACTTCGACGCCGCGCTGGCCGCCGGGAACATGCCGTCGGTGAGCTTCCTCAAGGCTCCGTCCTATCAGGACGGTCACGCCGGTTACTCGGACCCGCTGGACGAACAGGCCTTCGTGGCGTCCGAGGTCACCAAGATCCAGCAGTCGCCGCAGTGGAGTTCGACCGCGATCGTGCTCGCCTACGACGACTCGGACGGCTGGTACGACCACGTCGCCTCGAAGATCGTCAACGGCTCGAACGACCCGGCCCAGGACTCGCCGATGTGCACGTCGCAGCCCGTCAAGCTGGGTGCTTACGCCGACCGGTGCGGCTACGGCCCGCGGCTGCCGCTGCTGGTGATTTCGCCCTACAGCAAGGTGAACCACGTCGACCACACGCTGACCGACCAGACGTCGGTGCTGAAGTTCATCGAGGACAACTGGTCGGTCGGCCGGATCGGGGACGCCTCGTTCGACGAGCAGGCGGGTTCGCTCAACGGCATGTTCGACTTCTCGGCCCCGAAGGCGAAGCCGGTGAAGCTCGATCCGGCCAGCGGCGCTGTCGTGGGCTGACCGACGTTCCAGACTTGCACTCTGTGCAGAACTTGCAGACTCTGCAAAAGCTGCATAGAGTGCAAGTCATGGGAGGGTCCGAAGGGCGGCTCGAACGTCGCCGAGTGGCGAAGCGTGCGGCGATCCGGGCGGTCGCCGTCCGTCTCGCGCTCGAGCACGGGCCGGACGCCGTCACCGTCGAGATGATCAGCAAGGCCGCCGACATCTCGCCGCGGACGTTCTTCAACTACTTCCGCGCCAGGGACGACGCGTTCTCGATCGAACCGCACCAATGGACGAGCGAGGAAATCCTCGCGGAGCTGCGGGCCCGTCCCGCGGCCGAGCCACCGGCGGAGTCGATGCGCGTGGTGATCAAGGCGATGGCCGCGGCGGCGGACTTCGCGCATCTGGCCGAGGAATGGGAACTGCTGCAGCGGTTGTACGCGCGGTATCCCGAGCTGTTCTCCCGGATGCGGTTCGGTGAGGTCGACGCGACCATCGCCGCGCTGAGCGCGGAGATCGCCGCGCGGCGCGGCACCGATCCCGCGCAGGACCTGTACCCCGGGATGCTCGTGGGCGCGTCGTTCGCAGCGTTGCAGGCGGCGGAAAACCAGGCTCGTCACGGCGAGCGTTCACTCGACGAGTTGATCGACGAGGCGTTCGATCTGCTCGTCCAAGGGTTGTAGGGGGAGAAGATGGAGACGTATTCGGCCGAACTGGAAGCCGGGCGGGAAGCGTTGGCGCGTAAGGACTGGCGCTCGGCGTACCGGCACTTCGGGCGGGCGCACGAACTCGGGCACGACGACCTCCGGCTGCACCTCGCCGCGCATCGCGGCCTGCTGCGGACGTCGTGGCGATCGGGGCGGCTCGACCGGGTCGTCGTGCAGGCGGTGCTGATGGTGGGCGCGGCGCTGTTCGACCGCAAGCCTCGTGGGGCACGCGCGTGACCGGCTTCGTCGCGAGTGCGGCGCTGGTCGCGAGCACGACGTGATCGTCACCACCCGTCACTGTCCTGGTACGCCCGTGCCGGTATAGTGACCAAGGTTTCACCAGCCGAACAAGCACGGAAGCGAGGTGAGCGGCACATGCCGGAAGACAGTCCTGAGACGACCGGACGGATCCCGGGCGCCGTCACCTCGGCACCGCACGCGCGCTGAGCGTACGGGGTTTCTCCGGCACTTCTCCCTGTCTGGCCTTGTGTACGCACGCCAGAAAAGAGCCGGGATCATGATGAACACCTTCGAAATGCTGCTCAGGGTCGGCACGGGCGTCGGGCTCGGGGCGGTCATCGGGTTCGAGCGGCAGTACCGCGCCAGGATGGCGGGGCTGCGCACCAACGCGCTCGTCGCGGTCGGCGCGACGCTGTTCGTGCTGTTGTCCGCGCACGGGTTCGGCGGGTTGTCCACCAGCGGCGACGCCGACCCGACCCGCGTCGCCGCGCAGATCGTGTCCGGCATCGGATTCCTCGGCGCCGGGGTCATCCTGCGTGACGGGCTCAGCGTCCGCGGGCTCAACACGGCCGCGACGCTGTGGTGCTCGGCCGCGGTCGGCGCGCTCGCGGGCGCGGGACTGTACAGCGTCGCGGTGGCGGGGACCGTCGTGGTCGTCGCGGTCAACATCCTGCTGCGGGCGCTCGGCCGCGCGGTCGACCGCCGTCCCGACACCGGTGACGAGACCCCGACCCACTACGCCTTCCAGGCCGTCACCCGGGACGACGACGAGGCGCACGTCCGCGCATTGCTGGTGCAAGCCTTGACGCGCACGGACTTCCGGCTGCTTTCGGTGCTCAGCACGGACCGGCCGGACGACCACGCCGTCGAGGTGCGCGCCGAGCTGATCGGCGACCAGCGTGACGACGCGCAGATGGAGTCCGCGGTGTCGCGGCTGTCTCTGGAGCCTTCGGTCAGCAGCGTCCGCTGGGAGGTCCTGGTCGCGGCGTGATCACCGGGAAAGGAACTCGGTGAGCAGTTCGGCGAATCGGTCCGGCCGGTCGAGGTTGAGCATGTGCCCGGCTCCGGGCACGACGACTTTGCGCGCGTCCATGGCGTGGCGGGCCACATGGTCCGCCACGCCGTGGATGTCGAGGTAGTCGAGTTCGCCGGTGATGACGAGGATCGGCGCGGCGATCTCGTGGACGCGCGGGATCGCGTCGAGTTCGTACGAAACGGGGTTGTTCCCCGGATGCTTCGTCCCGGTGGCGAGGAACATGACGCGGCAGTGGGCACGGACGGCGGGATCGACGTCCTCCGGCTCCCGCTTCGGTCCGTCGACGAGCATCTGGATGACGAGTTCGAGAGCCAGTTCGTGGTCGCCCCCGCCGATCGCCTCGGCGATCCTTTCGTTCAAGGTGAGGACGAACGGGTCTCGCTGGTTCATCCCGCTGATCCCCGGCGACGTGAGCACGAGCGCCTCGACCCGTTCGGGACAGGTCAGCGCGAAGTCGATCGCGGTGCGGCTCCCCATCGAACAGCCGACGAGCATCGCGCGCTCGATGTCCAGTGCGTCGAGCAGTTCACGAAGGTCGTAGGCGTGGGTATACGGCTGCGTCGGCACGGCGTCCGAGGAATCTCCGTGGCCGCGCGCGTCGTAGCGGATCACCTTGTGGTGCGCGGAAAACCGGGCGAGTTCGGCGTCCCATTGGGCGCTCGTCAGGCCACCGGCGTGCAGGAACACGACCGGTCGCCCGTCGCCCGCGGCTTCGTAGTGCAGATGACCGTTGCAGATCTCGACCGTGCTCACGGAGCCCCCCATCGCCGATGTGCGGTGTTCAGCCTAGCCACAACGGAAAACGGAGGCCCCCTTTCCCGCGCGGGAAAGGGGGCCTCCGGTGAAACTCCGCCCGAAAGGGTCAGGAACGGGTCATCTTGCGCAGCACGTACTGCAGGATGCCGCCGTTGCGGTAGTAGTCCGCCTCACCCGGGGTGTCGATGCGGACGTCGGCGTCGAACTCCACCTTGGTGCCGTCGGCCTTCGTGGCGGTGACGTGCACGGTGCGCGGGGTCTCGCCCTCGTTCAGCTTCGTGATGCCGGAGATGTCGAACGTCTCCGTGCCGTCGAGCTTGAGCGACGCGGCCGACTCGCCCTGCGGGAACTGCAGCGGGATGACGCCCATGCCGATGAGGTTCGACCGGTGGATCCGCTCGAACGACTCGGTGATGACCGCGCGGACGCCCAGCAGCGAGGTGCCCTTGGCCGCCCAGTCACGCGACGAACCGGAGCCGTACTCCTTGCCGCCCAGGACGACCAGCGGCGTTCCGGCGGCGGCGTAGTTCTGCGCCGCGTCGTAGATGAACGCCTGCGGCGCGCCCTCCTGCGTGAAGTCGCGGGTGTAGCCGCCCTGCACGTCGTCCAGCAGCTGGTTGCGCAGCCGGATGTTGGCGAAGGTGCCGCGGATCATCACCTCGTGGTTCCCGCGCCGGGAACCGTAGGAGTTGAAGTCCTTGCGCTCGATGCCGTGCTCGACCAGGTACTGCGCGGCCGGGGTGCCCGGCTTGATCGCGCCGGCGGGGGAGATGTGGTCGGTGGTGACCGAGTCGCCCAGCTTCGCCAGCACCCGCGCACCGGAGATGTCGGTGACGGGGGCGGGCTCGGCGGCCATGCCCTCGAAGTACGGGGGCTTCCGGACGTAGGTGGAGTTCGCGTCCCACTCGAAGGTCTTGCCCTCCGGGGTGGGCAGCGACTTCCAGCGCTCGCCGCCGTCGAAGACGTCCGCGTAGTCCTTGGTGAACATCTCCTGCGTGATCGCGTAGTCGATGGTCTCCTGGATCTCCTGCGCCGACGGCCAGATGTCCTTCAGGAACACGTCGTTGCCGTCGGTGTCGGTGCCCAGCGGCTGGGCGGCGAAGTCGAAGTCCATCGTCCCGGCGAGCGCGTAGGCGATGACCAGCGGCGGCGACGCCAGGTAGTTCATCTTGACGTCCGGGTTGATCCGGCCTTCGAAGTTCCGGTTGCCCGACAGCACCGAGACAGCGGTGAGGTCGTTCTCCTGGATCGCGGCGGAGATCTCGTCCGACAGCGGGCCGGAGTTGCCGATGCAGGTGGTGCAGCCGTAGCCGACCAGGTGGTAGCCCAGCTTCTCCAGGTACGGCCAGAGGTTGGCCTTGGTGTAGTAGTCGGTGACGACCTGCGAGCCGGGCGCCATCGACGTCTTGACCCACGGCTTGACCGTGAGGCCCTTCTCGACGGCGTTGCGGGCGAGCAGCGCGGCGCCGAGCATGACCGACGGGTTGGACGTGTTGGTGCACGAGGTGATCGAGGCGATCACGACGGCGCCGTGGTCGAGGATGAACTCGCCGCGGTCGGCGCTGGACACCTTGACCGGCTTGCTCGGGCGGCCGCTGCCGCCGTTGGCGGCCGACTGGATGTCGACGGCGTCCTCGTCCTTGAACGACAGTGCGGCCGGGTCGGAGGCCGGGAACGACTCCTCGACGGCCTCGTCGACCTTGGTGTGCGGGGTCTCCTGCTCGCCGTCCACGTAGTCGTGGATCGACTTGCGGAACGACGACTTCGCGTCGGACAGCTCGATGCGGTCCTGCGGGCGCTTCGGGCCGGCGATGGACGGGACCACAGTGGACAGATCCAGCTCGAGGTACTCGGAGTACGAGGCCTCGTGCGACGGGTCGTGCCAGAGGCCCTGCTCCTTGGCGTACGCCTCGACGAGCGCGACCTGCTCCGCGGAGCGGCCGGTCAGCTTCAGGTAGCGGACGGTCTCCTCGTCGATCGGGAAGATCGCCGCGGTGGAGCCGAATTCGGGGCTCATGTTGCCGATGGTGGCGCGGTTGGCCAGCGGCACCTGGGCGACGCTCTCGCCGTAGAACTCGACGAACTTGCCGACCACGCCGTGGCGGCGCAGCATCTCGGTGATCGTCAGCACGACGTCGGTCGCGGTGACCCCGGCGGGGATCTCGCCGGTCAGCTTGAAGCCGACCACGCGCGGGATGAGCATCGACACCGGCTGGCCCAGCATGGCCGCCTCGGCCTCAATCCCACCTACTCCCCACCCCAAGACGCCAAGGCCGTTGACCATGGTGGTGTGCGAGTCGGTGCCGACGCAGGAGTCGGGGTAGGCCTGGCCGTTGCGCGACATCACGGTGCGCGCGAGGTGCTCGATGTTGACCTGGTGCACGATGCCGGTGCCCGGCGGGACGACCTTGAACTCGTCGAAGGCGCCCTGGCCCCAGCGCAGGAACTGGTAGCGCTCGCGGTTGCGCTCGTACTCGATCTCGACGTTGCGCTCGAAGGCGTCGGCGCGGCCGAACACGTCGATGATGACCGAGTGGTCGATGACCAGCTCGGCGGGCGCGAGGGGGTTGACCTTGTCTGGGTCGCCGCCGAGGTCGGTGACCGCCTCGCGCATGGTGGCGAGGTCGACGACGCACGGCACGCCGGTGAAGTCCTGCATGATCACGCGCGCGGGCGTGAACTGGATCTCGATCGACGGATCGGCGCTGGGATCCCAGCCGCCGAGCGCGCGGATGTGGTCGGCGGTGATGTTCGCGCCGTCCTCGGTGCGCAGCAGGTTCTCGAGCAGGATCTTCAGGCTGTAGGGCAGGCGCTGTGAGCCCTCGACCTTGTTCAGGCGGAACACCTCGTACGAGGCGTCGCCCACCTTCAGCGTGTCTTTGGCGCCGAAGCTGTCCTTGCTGGCAGGTGCAGTCACGTCTAACTCCAGTGGCATGGACTCGCGCCGTTACGACGTCCGTCCCGGGTCAGTTCGGTGTGTGGTTCTCGGTCTTCTGGCGGGGAGCCGTCGGGTCGGCCCCGACCGAGTTTTGCGCATCCCCACCGTAGGTCCGGATGCGGGATGGCACACCTCGTCCGTCCCCTCAAACAGTACGCGTGTCCTGTTTTCACTTCAAGACGACACGCCTGTGACACGGGCCGTGCGGACTCACCTGGCCGCAGGGGTCACCCGATATGGGGATTTGTTGCCTACGGTGTGTAAGTTTCTGATGGTGCTTCTGATAATGATGTGACAGCAGGGGCATCGGATGTCTATGACCGATGTGTGACCGACTGGGAGGTGGCGGATCGTGCCGATCCGGCGGGGCGAGCGGGACGGGGTCCGGAGAGGGCTGACCGTCGGCGCGTTCGGGCTGGCGATCCTGCTCGGGGTCACCGGTGTGGGTGCCGCGGCGCCGCCCCCGCCGCCGAATCCGAGCGATTCGGAAATCGATGCCGGCAAGGCCGCGGCCAACGCCAAGGCGGGCGAGGTCGGCAAGCTCACGAACCAGCTGGCGCAGGCCGAGCAGCGGCTCACCCAGCTGCAGAGCGACCTCGAGTCGAAGCAGGAGCTGGCCAACAAGGCGCGCGTGGACATGGAAGCCGCGCAGGACGCCGCCTCGCAGGCCGACCGCGACGCGAAGAACGCACGGACCGAGGCCGACGCGGCCGCCGGCGCCATCGAAAAGGCGCGCGCCGACCTCAAGACGTTCGCCACCGCGAGCTTCGAGCAGGGCAGCACGATCGGATCGGTGTCGGCCTACCTCGGTTCGAACAGCCCGAAGGACATGCTTTCGCGGGCGCAGCTGCTGGAGGCGGTCGGCGGCAAGCGGCTGAACGCGCTGGAGGCGTTGCAGCAGGCGCAGACGGAGAAGTCCAACAAGGACGCCGCGGCGCGCAAGGCGCTCGACGTCGCCCAGCAGAAGCAGGCCGCCGCGCAGCAGGCGAAGGCGGGCGCGGACGCCGCGCAGGCGACCGCCGTCGAGGCGCGGCGGAACCAGGCCGCGCAGAACGGCCAGCTCGAGGCGCAGAAGTCCGATGTGGAGCAACAGCTCTTCACCGCGCAGCAGAAGGTCGACGGCCTCCAGGGCCAGCGTCAGCGCTACGAGGACTGGCGCGCGCAGAAGGCGCGCGAGGAAGAGGAGCGGGCCCGTCAGGCCGCGCTGCGCAACTCGGGCAGTGGCAATAGCGGCGGAGGCGGCGGCGCGTGGCGCGACCCGGGCCCGTCGGCTCCGGCGGGCGCGACGGTCGAGGCCGTGATCGCGCGGGCGATGTCCAAGCTCGGCCTGCCCTACGCCTGGGGCGGCGGCAACGCGAGCGGCCCGACCTACGGCATCCGCGACGGCGGGGTCGCCGACGCCTACGGCGACTACAACAAGATCGGCTTCGACTGCTCGGGCCTGATGATCTACGCGTTCGCCGGGGTGCGTTCCCTGGTGCACTACAGCGGTTACCAGTACACCTCGGGGCGCCAGGTCCCGATCTCCCAGATGCGCCGCGGCGACATGCTGTTCTGGGGTTACCCTGGCAACGTCCACCACGTCGCGCTGTACCTCGGCGGCGGGCAGATGATCGAGGCGCAGGAGTCCGGGACGGTCGTGCACGTGACGTCGGTGCGCTACGGCGAGATCATGCCGTACGCCACGCGTCTCATCGGCTGACCGGTCCTGGTACCGCGGGCGGAGCCGGTGTGCGAGGCTCGGCGGGTGCGTCCTTCCCTGTTCGAATTCGCCGGTGGCGAGCCCGCGTTCCTGGCGCTCGCCACCGCACACCACGCGCGGTGCCTCGCCGACCCCGAGCTGAATCACCCGTTCTCCCATCCGGACCAGCACCCGCGGCATGTCGAACGGCTGGCGGCGTACTGGGCCGAGGTCATGGGCGGGCCGCCGCGGTACTCCGAGTCGTGCGGGGACCACACCGCGATGCTGGCGATGCACTCCGGCAACGGCGACATGAGCGATCTCGGCCGCCGGTTCGTCGAGTGCTTCGTGCACGCGGCCGACGACGCGGGGCTGCCGGACGATCCGGCGTTCCGGGCGGCGCTGCGCGCGTACATGGAGTGGGCGGTCGCCGAGGTTCTGTCCTATCCGGACGACGGGGTCCCCGCCGGGCTGTCGATGCCGCGCTGGACCTGGGACGGGCTGCGGGACTGAATGCGGTACGCGGGAATCGTGCTGGCGGGCGGCCGCGCGCGACGGCTGTCCGGAGTGGACAAACCGGCGCTGGTGGTGGGCGGGACTTCGTTGCTGGCCAAGGCGATCGAGGCGCTCTCGGGCGCCGAACGGATCGTGGTGGCCGGGCCGGAGCGGCCGGGCTTCGGTGACGTCGTGTGGACGCGGGAGGCGGAGCCGGGCAGCGGGCCGGTCGCGGCGCTGGCGGCCGGACTCGCCGAGATCCCGGCGGACGTCGAGCGGGTGGTCGTGCTGGCGGCGGATCTGCCCGGCGTCCGGAAGTCCACTGTGGACCGGTTGCTCGCCGGGCTGGGCACGCGGGACGGCGCGGTGCTGCTCGACGAAACCGGGGAACGGCAGTGGCTGCTGGGCGCGTGGCAGGCCGGTGCGCTGCGCGAAGCACTGCCGGAGCAGGCCGAGAACGCGTCGCTGCGGCGCACACTGGGCGGTCTGGAGATCGCCGAGGTCCTCGCCCGGCGGGGGGAAGCCGACGACATCGACACACCGGGGGACCTCGAGCGGCATTCCTGACGTCTTCACAACTGTCACACCGGCGATGTTGTTGACTGACGTCGCGGGCCGCCGTGTGCCGCCGTGCCCCGCCGCCGGGGGAGGCAGTACCGTCGCACCGCAGGCGTGATCACCGTCGCGGCGCCCAGCTCGCCGTCTCGCGGTGGAGTGGAGACACACAGGAGGCAGAGTGACCGAGGCCGGCTACGCCGAGGGTGGCAACGGGCAGCAGGCCCCGACACCGGCACGGGACGCCCAGCTGCTGGAGCGGACCGTGTTCGAGGTCAAGCGCATCATCGTCGGCCAGGACAGACTGGTCGAGCGGATGCTCGTCGGGCTGCTGGCCAAGGGCCACCTGCTGCTGGAAGGCGTGCCCGGCGTGGCGAAGACCCTCGCGGTGGAGACCTTCGCGCGGGTGGTCGGCGGGTCGTTCTCCCGTGTCCAGTTCACCCCGGACCTCGTGCCCGCCGACATCCTCGGCACGCGGATCTACCGGCAGGGCGCCGAGCGGTTCGACGTCGAGCTCGGCCCGGTCGTGGCGAACTTCGTGCTCGCCGACGAGATCAACCGCGCGCCGGCGAAGGTGCAGTCGGCGATGCTCGAGGTGATGGCCGAGCGGCACGTGTCCATCGGCGGGCAGACCTTCCCGATGCCGGACCCGTTCCTGGTGCTGGCGACGCAGAACCCGATCGAGAACGAGGGCGTCTACCCGCTGCCGGAGGCGCAGCGCGACCGGTTCCTGTTCAAGATCGTCGTGGAGTACCCCTCCGCCGAGGAGGAGCGCGAGATCATCTACCGGATGGGTGTCACCCCGCCCACCCCGCACGAGGTGCTGAGCCCGGCCGAGCTGGTCCGGCTGCAGGGCGTCGCGTCGCAGGTCTTCGTGCACCACGCGCTGGTCGACTACGTGGTGCGGCTCGTGCTCACCACCCGTACGCCGAACGAGCACGGCCTCGCCGACGTCGCCGGGTGGGTCTCCTACGGTGCCTCGCCGCGCGCGAGCCTGGGCATCATCGCCGCCGCGCGGGCGCTCGCGCTGGTCCGTGGCCGGGACTACGTGCTCCCGCAGGACGTCGTCGACGTCGTCCCGGACGTGCTGCGGCACCGGCTCGTGCTGTCCTACGACGCGCTGGCCGACGGTGTCCCC
Source organism: Amycolatopsis sp. NPDC058986 (assembly GCF_042741125.1). NCBI lineage: Bacteria > Bacillati > Actinomycetota > Actinomycetes > Pseudonocardiales > Pseudonocardiaceae > Amycolatopsis > Amycolatopsis sp. NPDC058986. The sequence continues at coordinate 403,572 of NZ_JBHYJW010000001.1, forward strand.
ATCGACCACATCATCAGCCGCGTCCTGCAGACCGTCCCGCTGCCGCAGGTGTCGGCGCGCCCGCAGGGCGGAGCCGGTCAGCCGCCCGTCGGCGCCGCGCCCGTCAGGTAACCCGCGGTGGTGAAGAACGAGCAGGGCGAGCACCCCTCGTGGGCGCCGCCGATCCTGCGCGGGGACCGGCTGGAGGCCGGGCTGCGCACGCTCGAACTGGACGTGCGCCGCAGGCTCGACGGGCTGCTGCAGGGCAACCACCTCGGCCTCGTGCCGGGGCCGGGTTCGGAACCGGGCGAGGCCCGGCCGTACCAGCCCGGCGACGACGTGCGCCGGATGGACTGGGCGGTCACCGCGCGGACCACGACCCCGCACATCCGGGAGACGGTGGCCGACCGCGAGCTGGAGACCTGGGTCGTCGCGGATCTTTCGGCGAGTCTCGACTTCGGGACCGCGTTGTGCGAGAAGCGGGATCTGGTCGTCTGTGCCGTCGCCGCGGTCGCGCATCTGACCGGCGGTGGTGGTAACCGGATCGGCGCGCTGATCTCGAACGGCGCGGAGTCTGCGCGGGTGCCCGCCAGGGGCGGGCTGGCGCACGCGCGCGGCCTGGTGCGCCGGGTGGCGCAGACGCCGCGTGCCGCCGAAGGCGTGCGGGGTGACCTCGCCCAGGCACTGGAGCAGCTGCGGCGGCCGCCGCGCAGGCGGGGCCTCGCGGTGGTGATCTCCGATTTCCTCGGCGGTACCGAATGGCAGCGTCCGCTGCGGGCGCTGGGCGGGCGGCACGACCTGATCGCGATCGAGGTCCTCGACCCGCGGGACGTCGATCTGCCCGAGGTGGGCACCGTCGTGCTCGCCGATCCGGAGACCGGGAGGCAGCGCGAGGTGCACGCTTCGGCGTTGCTGCGCAAGGAGTTCGGGGCGGCCGCGCAGGCACACCGGGCGGAGGTCGCGAGCGCGCTGCGGCGCGCGGGCGCGGCACATCTGGTGCTGCGCACCGATTCCGACTGGATCGCCGACATGGTCCGGTTCGTCGTTGCTCGTAAACGTCGTTGGTCGGGGGGAGTAGCATGAGCGAAGCTTGCGAGCGAATCATGGATGTCATGCGCCAAAAGGGAATTGACGCAGTCTCGCGAAGCGAGTCCTTCGCATGAGCCTGACCGGCTTCGCGTCGCCGTGGTGGTTCCTGCTGCTGCTGGCGGTGGCCGCCGTCGTCGTCGGGTACGTGCTTTCGCAGCGTGCCCGCCGCAAGCGGACGATGCGGTTCGCGAACCTGGAGCTGCTGGAAAAGGTCGCGCCGAAAGCGCAGGGCTGGATCCGGCACCTCCCGGCGATCCTGATCGTGCTGGCGATGCTGGTGCTGACCGTCGCGCTCGCCGGGCCGACCGCCGAGCAGAAGGTCCCGCGCAACCGGGCCACGGTGATGCTGGTGATCGACGTGTCGCTGTCCATGGAGGCGACCGACGTCGCGCCCACGCGGCTCAAGGCGGCGCAGGAGGCGGCGAGGTCGTTCGCGCAGAACATGACGCCGGGGGTGAACCTCGGGCTGATCTCCTTCGCCGGGACGGCGACCGTGCTGGTCAATCCGACCACCGATCGCGGCGGCGTGGTGAAGGCGATCGACAACCTCAAGCTCGCGCAGTCCACCGCCACCGGTGAGGGTATTTTCGCGGCGCTGCAATCGATCGAGAGTTTCTCGGCGGTCGTCGGCGGCGCGGAGGGACCACCGCCCGCGCGGATCGTGCTGATGAGCGACGGCAAGCAGACCGTGCCGGACGACCTGTACGCGCCACGGGGCGGGTACACGGCGGCGCTGGCGGCGAAACAGGCACAGATCCCGATCTCGTCGATCTCGTTCGGGACTTCCCACGGTTCGGTGGACATCGACGGCAAACCCCAGGACGTCCGGGTCGACGACGAGTCGCTGCAGGAGATCGCGCGGCTGTCCGGCGGCGACTTCTACAAGGCGGCCAGCGCGGACGAGCTGAAACGGGTCTACGCCGACCTCGGCGAGCAGATCGGCTACGAGCTCAAGGACGCCGACGCGAGCAAACCGTGGGTCGTGCTCGGCACGCTGGTGCTGATGATCGGCGCGGCGGCGTCGTTGTTCATCGGCCAGAGACTGCCCTGATGACGAGCCCGTCCGTGCTGGCAACGGCGCCGGGTGTGATCCCGTACGTCGAGTATCACGACGGTCCACGGCGACTGCTCGTCATCGACATACCGTGCGGTGGCAACGAAGCACGCCGGAGCGCGCCGATCGCGAGCATCGACGGCAGGCAGTACGTGGTTTCGTGGGGCACCGTGTCGTTCGAGATTCCCGCCGACCGGAACGTTCATGTCAGCGTGTATCTGCAGAGCAGCGGCGGCGGGGCGCACTACGCGTCGACTCAGTTCGCCTCCGCGATCCTGCCTCCTCACCCGGCTCCGGCGCGGCTGGCCGCGAGGCTTTCCTCGGCCATGGAGGGGGCACTCGTGCCGGTTGAGCCGCCCCGGGCCTGAGGAGGCTCACGAGTTCGCGAACCCGTTCTGGCGCCAGGCTTCGTAGACGCTGATGGCCGCGGTGTTCGCGAGGTTGAGGGACCGGCTCGTCGGCAGCATGGGCAGGCGGACGCGGTCGGTGACCTCGGGTGCGTGCTGGACGTCGGCGGGCAGCCCGGCCGACTCCGGGCCGAACATGAGCACGTCTCCCGGCGCGTAGGCGACATCGGTGTGCAGGCGGGTCGCGGACGCGCTGAAGGCGTAGACCTTCGCGGGCAGCAGGGCGTGCCACGCCGCGTCGAGATCGCCGTGGACGTGCACGCGGGCGAGGTCGTGGTAGTCGAGGCCGGCGCGGCGCAGCTGCTTGTCCTCGAAGCCGAAGCCGAGCGGCTCGACCAGATGCAGTTCGCAGCCGGTGTTCGCGGCGAGCCGGATGGCGTTCCCGGTGTTCGGCGGGATTTCCGGGTGGTAGAAGAGGATCCGGAACACGCGGGTCAGCCCTCGGCGGGCAGGTACGGGAGGTAGGCGTCGCGCACCTGCTCGGGTGGCGCGGTCTTGGTCATGGTGGCGGGATCGACGAACACGTACCGGAGGGTGGCCTCGGCGATCAGGGTGTCGCCGCGGCGGATCTCGAAGTCGAAGATCAGCGACGTCGTGCCGAGGTGGTTGAGGAACGGGGCGACGACCAGTTCCTCGTCGAAGCGCGCCGGCGCGCGGAACCTGAGGGTGCACTCGGCGACCACGACGTCCACGCCGTTGGCCAGGAACTCTTCGTGCGTACCGAAAAGCGCCTTCTCGATCTCGAAGCAGGCCATGTCGACGTAGGCCATGTAGTGGGCGTTGAAGACGATGCCCTGGCCGTCGCATTCGTGGTAGCGGACACGCAGCGGCATTTCGACGATCGGCTTGCGAGGTGCGGTCATCCGTCCAATCTAGGTGATCGGACCGGACGGATGACCGCCTGCCCGGGCGCGGGTACGCCGCAGGACGCTAGACGAACTTGACCTCGGGGTAGCACGGCGAGGGACCGTCGAACAGGTGCCTGTCGAAGCCGCGCAGGTGCAGGTCGAAGAAACCGGAGACGAAGTCACGCTGGGCGGTCAGCGAACGCCCGGGATCGACGGTCCCGATCAGGTCGATGCGTTTGTCCGCCGAGATGAGCTGCGCGAACTGCGGGACGAGCGCCTGGAGGTCGCTGTAACCGAGATGCCTGCTGCCGTCGATCGTGAGATCGCGCTTCCAGCCGCGCTGGCTGGCCCAGAAGTCGACCCATGACCGGTCGAAGGGGTTGACGTGGTTGTGGTCGGTCGGCTTGCCGGTTGCCGGATCGACGAGCTGGCTGCCGAACAGCAGGAACGGCCGGTCGAGACCGTGCTTGACCACCTCGCCGGGCAGGTACGGGATACCGTTGGCGCCGAAGCCGTAGGCCATCGCGCCGTCGAGGTTGACGCCCGCGTCGATACGGCTGTCGTGGTACATCGTCTCGCCGCTGGTGTAGCCGCCGTAGGAATGGCCGAACATGCCGACCCGCGAGAGGTCGAGCGCCTGGCCGAGGTGACGGGGGAGCGGGCGCTGCTCCGCATCGGGGTTGTCCCCCTGTGCCAGGCGGGTCAGCTGGTCGAGCAGGAACCGGCTGTCGGCGACACGGGCGTCGATGGCCTTCTTCATCTCCACGGGGTCACCGGGAGTGGACATCGAGCGCTCGACCCGCCCGCCGGGGAACTCGACCGCTGCGGACTCGTGGGTATGGGAGAGCGAGACGACCACATAGCCTCGGCTCGCGAGGTCGTCGGTGAGGACGGCGTATGTTTCGCGCGCCACGCCGTAACCGGGCGAGAACAGGACGACGGGACGTTGCCCGAGCGAGGGGTCCGCGGGCACATCGGTACGCGCGTGGCGCTGGGTCGCGGCCCAGTCGACCGACTTCGGCGGGAGTCCGAGCTGGACCTCGCCCAGCTTCTCGGTCGACGCGGCGACACCCGGCGGCTGCCACGGAGCGCGCGGAGCGGGCCGCGAGTGGCGCACGGGATAGGTGACTGTGGCCATCAGTTCTCGTTGCTGCGAAGCCACCCACGGATCCTTGCGCCGTGGGTCGACGAGATGCAGCGAGGTGGTTCCGGCCTGGTACGGGCCGGTGAGGGCGGGCAGGGTGAGCCGGAGCGGCGCCGCCGCGGGGGCGGCGGTGGCCGGGACCGCGGCGCCGAGGGTGGCGGCGAGCGCGAGACTTCCGGCCACGGCGAGAGAACGCAACGTGGACCTCCAGAACGTCGAAGATCTTCACACTCTGGCGGAGCGCCGGGCGTGTCCGCGTCCCACATTTGAGGGACAAGGGTCCGACCCCGGTAGGGGGTTTCACCCATGCAGCGCGCGGTAGGCGGCGGCCGCACCGGGATGCAGCGGCACGGCACCGGTGCCGATCAGGGTGCGCACGTCGAGGAACTGCGTCCCGACGGCCTGGGCGGGAACCAGTTCGGCGGCCCTGCCCACGAGCAGCCGCACCACCGCGTCGGCGACGTCGCCGGGCAGGGCGGGCGAGCAGACGAGCAGGTTCGCGACCCCGATGGTGCCCAGCTCCCCGACACCGCGGTAGGCCTCGGCGGGGACGAGAACCTGGTCGTACACCGGACCGTACGCGGCGCGCAGCGCGGACAGCACGCCGTCGAGCGGGACGAGCGTGATCGGGGTCGTGCGGTTGAGCTCGGCCAGCGCGGGGGTCGGAATGCCGCCGGACCACAGGATCGCGTCACTGCGCTTCGAAGCCAGCGACGCTATCGAGTCGGCGAGTTGCAGGTGCTGCGCGTTCACCCGGACCCCCGCCGCGGCGAACAGCCGTTCGCCGAACTGCGCGGCGCCCGAGCCGCTCGCGCCCAGCACGACGGGACGCCCTGCCAGGTCGGCGAGCCCGCGCACGCCGTTGTCCGCCCTGGCCACGAGCTGAAGGTAGTTCTCGTAGACGCGGCCGATCGCGCGCAGCGGCACCGGCGCGGTGAACGGGCGGGCCCCGGCGGCCGCGGCGTGTGCGATGTCGGAGCTGACCAGACCGAGGTCGGCGGCTCCGTCGCGGACACGCTGCACGTTGGTGACGCTCGCGTCGGTCGGTACCGCGGTGCAGTGCAGCAGCGGTTCGGCGCGGCCGAGTTCCGCGGCGAGGAGTTCGGCGAAGGCGAGGTAGAACCCGCCGGGTTCACCCGCCGCGATGGTGACGGCGCGTTCCGGGCCGCGGTACCCCGAGGACGAACACCCCGCGAGCGCGAGGCCGAGACCGCCGAGCAGCGCGGCGCGCCGGGAGAACCCGCTCATGGGGTGTCCTCCTCGGCCAGGGGCAGGACGACCCGGACGTCGAGCCCGTGTGGCTCCACGGCGTGCAGTTCGAGCCGTCCGTCGCGGGTGCGGACGTGCTGGCTCGCGATCGCCAGGCCCAGCCCCGTACCGCGCGGCGCGCCTTCGCCGCTGCCTCGCCAGAACCGCCGTACCGCCCGCTCACGGTCCTCTGTGGACAGTCCGGGACCGTCGTCGGCGACCGACAGCGTCGCGGTGCCCGCCGCCGGATCGGTGCTCCAGCGCGCGGTGATGGTGGCGCCGCGCCCGGCGTAGTGCACGGCGTTGTCGAGCAGGACGTCGAGGATCTCGGCGAGCTGGCCTTCGGAACATCGCACGAGGACCGGTTCGGAGTGCCCGTCGGCGGGCACGATTTTCGCGCCCGCGTCGTCCGCGGCCGGACGCCAGGCGTCGACGCGCTCGGAGAGCACCGAAGGCAGATCGCACGGCTCGTCCTCGTCGGTGCCTGCCGCCAGCCGGGTCGCCGTACTCTCCGCGAGCGCCAGCGCGAGCAGGCCGTCGAGCAGCTTCTCCAGCCGCTCGACCTCCGAAACCGTTGCGCGGTAAGTCTTCTGGGCTTCTTCGTCGATGTGCGGGGCGAGGCCGTCTACGCGCAACCGTAACGCGGCCATCGGGTTCCGGAGCTGGTGAGAGGCGTCGGCGACGAGCTGGTGTTGCTGTTCGGCGGACTCCAGAACGGCGTCGGACATCCGGTTGAACAGTTTCGCCAGCGACCGCAGCTCCCCGGGCCCCGCGCGTTCGCGTACCTGCGCGCGATGGCCGGACGCCACCGCGAGGACACCGGCCTCGAGTTCGTTGAGCGGCCGCAGCATCCAGTGCGCCAGCAGCACGGCGAGCAGCACGAACACCACCGCGACCAGCAGCGCGCCCGCCCCGATCGCGCTCCAGCGGTCGGCGACGTCGGCGGTCGCCGCGGCCACCGACGCCCGGAGCACGACGACGCCCGCCACCCGTGTCCCGGTGCCGACCGGCCGGGCGAACAACGCGGGCTCGTCCGACCACGGCGTCAGCTGTTCGACCTTCGGCGCGGGCTCGTTCCGCATGGTCGCCTCGACGAGCGCGTGGACCGCGGGTTCGGCCGCGGTCATCCCGCCCGCCTGCACGAGCGGCACGCGCTGCGCGTTCACCACGACCACGGCCTCGCCGTACAGCTCGGCGTAGCGGTTCGCGTCCGCGGTGAGCGCGCCCGCGTCTCGGGAGTCGACGGCTTGCTGAGCCAGCACGACGAAGCGGTCGACGTCCGCGCTGCGGCTGATGACCAGCTGCTGGGTGCGCTGCTCGGTGGTGGAGATCAGCAGCGGCACCGCGAACGCGGCGACCACGGCCAGCGCGAGCGTGACCAGGACGGCCAGGAGCCGGGTGCGCACCGGGTCAGTCCCGGCCGAGCCGGTAGCCGAAGCCGCGGATGGTGGTGACCAGGCCGGGCCGGTCGAGTTTCGACCGCAGCCCGGTCAGGTGGACGTCGAGCGACCGGGACACGCCGACATGGGCGTCGCCCCACACCTCGTCCATCAGCCGCTGCCTGCTGACCGCGGCGCCGGGTCGCTCGGCCAGCACGGCGAGGATGTCGAACTCCTTGGTGGTGAGCCCGATGTCGTGGCCCGCCACCAGGACGCGCCGTTTCCCGAGGTCGATCTCGACGTCCTCGATGCGGACGATGTCCCCGGCCGGGACGGCGCGGGCCGCGGCGCGGCGGAGCACGGTGTCCATCCTGGCGAGCAGTTCGGCCTTGCCGACGGGTTTGCGCAGGTAGTCGTCGGCGCCGAGGCGGAGGCCGCGGACCACGGTCCGCTCGTCGCCCAGCGCGGTCAGCACGATGACCGGCACCGTGGAGACCTGGCGCAGTTTGCGCAGCACCTCGAGCCCGTGCAGGTCGGGCAGCATCAGGTCCAGCAGCAGCAGGTCGGCGTCGCGGTGCCGGAGCAGGGCGTCGGCACCGCGAGCGACGTGCGTGACCGTGTGCCGATGGGCGTGCAGGATGTCGGTGAGCGCTTCGGCGATCGCCGGTTCGTCCTCGACCAGCAGCACGCGCACCGTCATCCCTTTCGCCTCAGGCCTCGTGGTCGCGTTCCAGCTCGGAACTGTGCGAGGTCTCGCGCATTGTCCCGTACACGATGAGCGAGACCAGCACGCAGCCCGTGACGTACCAGAAGAACACCGATTCGTGACCCGCGGTCTTCAGCGCCTGCGCGATGAGCTCCGCGGTGCCGCCGAAGATCGCGACGGTCAGCGCGTAGGGCAGGCCGACGCCGAGCGCGCGGATCTTGGTCGGGAACAGCTCGGCCTTCACGATCGCGTTGATCGAGGTGTACCCGGTGACGATCACCAGCCCGGCGAGCATCAGCAGGAAGGCGAGCACCGGCTGCTTCGTCGCGCCCATCAGCGTCATGATCGGGACCGTGCAGAGCGTGCCGCCGATACCGAAGAACATCAGCAGCTTGCGGCGCCCGATGCGGTCGGACAGCTTCCCCGCGAGGGGCTGCAGGATCGCCGCGACGAGGATCGCCGAGAACAGGATGACGGTGACCGTCCGGCGCGGGATGCCCGCGGTGTTCTCCATGAACTTCTGGCTGTAGGTGGCGAAGGTGTAGAACGACACCGTGCCGCCCAGCGTCAGGCCGACGACGAGCGCGATCTCCTTGGGATACTTGATCAGTGCGCGCAGGGTGCCGCGTTCGCCCGCGTGGCGGCCGGATCCGCCGCTCTTGGCGCTTTCGGCCTCGAAGCTCGCGGACTCGTCCATGCCACGCCGCAGGTACATGACCACGACCGCGGCCACCGCGCCGACGACGAACGCGATCCGCCAGCCCCACGCCGTCAGCTGAGCCTCGGTAAGGATGCTCTGCAGCAGCAACTGGAGGCCGAGCGCGAGGAGCTGGCCGCCGTACAGCGTCACGTACTGGAAGCTGGAGTAGAACCCGCGTTTGCCGGGAGTGGCCACTTCGGACAGATAGGTCGCGGAGGTGGAGTACTCGCCGCCGACCGAAAGGCCCTGGATGAGACGGGCGAGCAGGAGCAGGATCGGCGCGGCGATGCCGATGTCCTTGTACGTCGGGGTGACCGCGATGAGCAGCGAGCCGAAGGCCATCATCGAGACCGACAGCACCAGCGCGAACCGGCGCCCGAACCGGTCGGCGATCCGGCCGAGCATCCAGCCGCCGAGCGGCCGCATGAGGAACCCGACCGCGAAAACCGCCGCCGTTCCGAGGAAAGCCGCCGTGGTGTCCTTGGCGGGGAAGAACGACTTCGCGAAGTAAGTGGTGAACGCGGCGTAGGCGTACCAGTCGTACCACTCGATCAGGTTGCCGATCGATCCGCGCAGCACGTTGCCGATGACCCGCCGTTCGCTCGCGGGCGTGGACTCGGTGATCCGGGTTGTCATCTTTGACCCTCCTGTGTTGAGGCTCACCGTGAACAATCGGTGACGAACGGGCAAGTACGGGGGACTGTTCCTAACATCCGCTTAGGACGTTCGTGGCTACCCGGAGGTAAGGGAGCGGCGGGTGCGGGGCCTGCGACGTCAGCCGATAGCCTCGTGGCCGTCAGTGCGGAGACGACGCGAGGAGTGCTGTAGTGGGACGGTCGGTTCTGGTCACCGGGGGCAACCGTGGCATCGGTCTGGCGATCGCCCGGGATCTCGCGGGACAAGGCCACAAGGTGGCTGTCACCCACCGCGGTTCGGGCGCCCCGGACGGGTTGTTCGGCGTGCAGGCGGACGTCACCGACACCGAGCAGATCGACGAGGCCTTCAAGCTCGTCGAGGAGCACCAGGGCCCGGTCGAGGTGCTGGTGTCGAACGCGGGCCTGACCGACGACACGCTGCTGATGCGGATGAGCGAGGACCAGTTCGCCCGCGTGGTCGACGCGAACCTCACCGGCGCCTACCGCGTCGCCAAGCGCGCCTCCCGCGGGATGCTGCGCGGCAAGTGGGGCCGGTTCGTGTTCATCTCCTCGGTGGTCGCGCTGACCGGCTCGGCCGGCCAGGCGAACTACGCGGCGAGCAAGGCCGGGCTGATCGGCTTCGCGCGGTCGCTGGCGCGGGAGCTGGGCTCGCGCAACATCACCTCGAACGTCATCACGCCGGGGTTCGTGCAGACCGACATGACCGACGAACTCGGCGAGGAGCGCAAGCAGCAGATCCTCGGCCAGATCCCGGCCGGTCGCTACGCCGATCCGGCCGAGATCGCCGCCGCGGTCCGGTACCTCGCCTCGGAGGAGGCCGGCTACGTCAACGGCGCGGTGCTGCCCGTCGACGGTGGCCTCGGCCTCGGCCACTGACCCCCCCTCGGTTTTCCCTTCCGATCCACGACCTGGAGGATTCGTGCCCGGACTGCTCGAAGGCAAGCGCCTGCTCATCACCGGCGTCATCACCGACGCGTCGCTCGCGTTCCACGCGGCCAGGATCGCCCAGCAGGAGGGGGCGAAGGTGGTGCTCACCGGCTTCGGCAGGCTGTCGCTCGTCGAGCGCATCGCCAAGCGGCTGCCCGAGGAGGCGCCGGTCCTGGAGCTGGACGTCACCAACCAGGAGCACCTGGACTCGCTGGCGGACCGCGTCCGTGAGCACGTCGACGGCCTCGACGGCGTCCTGCACTCGATCGGCTTCGCCCCGCAGACCTGCCTCGGTGCGCCGTTCCTGGACGCCCCGAGCGAGGACGTCAAGGTCGCGGTGGACGTCTCCGCGTTCTCGTTCAAAGCCCTTACGGTGGCTACGCTGCCGCTGCTGAGCCGTGGCGCGTCGATCGTCGGCATGGACTTCGACGCGCGGGTCGCGTGGCCGGTCTACAACTGGATGGGCGTGGCGAAGGCGGCGCTGGAGTCGGTCAACCGCTACCTGGCGAAGGAGCTCGGGCCGAAGGGCATCCGGGTCAACCTGGTGTCCGCGGGCCCGATGAAGACGATGGCGGCGAAGTCGATCCCGGGCTTCAACGAGTTGGAGGAAGGCTGGGGCGACCGTGCGCCGCTCGGCTGGGACAGCTCCGACCCGGACCCGACGGCGAAGTCCGTCTGCGCGGTCCTGTCGGACTGGCTGCCCGCCACCACCGGCTCGATGATCATGGTCGACGGCGGCGTCCACGCCCTCGGCATCTGACTGCCGCTGCTCAAGCGCCGTTAAGGCCACCTTACGGGCGTCAGACGCCCGTAAGG
>NZ_JBHYJW010000002.1:0-50238 GCF_042741125.1 Amycolatopsis sp. NPDC058986
CCTTACGGGCGTCAGACGCCCGTAAGGTGGCCTTAACGGCATTTCCGCGGGAGGGAGGCGAGCGGTTAGGGGAGGGTGTCGAGGCCGGAGCGGACGGTGGTGGCGAAGGAGTAGCCGTTCGAGGCGTCCCAGTTGATCGACCAGGTCATCGCGCCGCGGATCTCCGGGTACGTGGCCGGCGGCTTGAAGTTCCCGCACGAAGTGCCCTTGGCCAGGCAGTTCAGCGCCGACACGGTGTTCGACGGCGACTGGTACCCGCCGCCCGCCGCCCGGGACGACGCGGGCAGGCCGAGGCCGACCTGGTCCGCGCGCAAACCACCCTTGAGCTGGATGCAGGCGAGCCCGGTCAGGAAGTCCACCGTGCCCTGCGAGTAGACGTTCCCGTCGCACCCGTTCATCGCGCCGCTGTTGTAGTACTGCATGTTCACCACGGTCAGGATGTCCTTGACGTTCAGCGCCAGCTGGAAATACCCACCGGACGTCGACTGCATGTCGATGGTCTGCGGCGCCATGGTGATCACCGTGCCGCCGCCGGCGTGGATGCTGCGCAGCGCGGAACCCATATACGTCGCACTGATGCCGTTCTCCAGGTCGATGTCGACGCCGTCGAAGCCGTACTGCGCGATCAGTGACTTCATGCTGCTCGCGAAGTTCGACGCCGCCGAAGAATCGCCGACGCTGATCGTGCCCTTCTCCCCGCCGACGGAAAGGATCACCTTCTGCCCGCGCGACTGGAGCGTCTTGATGTCGGCCTTGAACTGCGCGTCGGTGTACCCGCCGAGCTGCGAGGAAAGCCCGGGATCGAGGGTGAACGTGACCCCGCCGCGGTTGCTCGGGTCGGCGTCGGCGAAGGCCACGGCGACGATGTTGTAGCTGCTCGGGACGTCCGCCAGCTTCAACGCCTTCGCGCCGTTGTAGAAGTTCTGCCAGTAGCCGGTCAGCACGTGCTTGGGCAGCGAGCCGGTCGGCGGCGTGGTGGTCGTGGTCGTGGTCGGCGGCGTCGTAGAAACAGTAGTCGTCGGAGTGGTCGGAGCCGTCGTTGTCGGTGGTGTGCCGGGGCCGTCGAGGTTGACGTCGTCGGCGTAGTAGGCGGGCTGCCCGTACCAGCCGTGCAGATACACCGTGACCTGCGTCGACGCGCCGGTGGTGAAGCTCAGCGACAGCTGCTGCCAGCCGGACGCGCCCGGCGTCCAGGTGCTGGTGTCCGAGCCGCCGGTGCCGGAAACACCGAGGTAGACGTAGCTGCCCTGCACCCACGCCGAAAGCTTGTAGGCGGTGTTCGCCTGCACGGTGACGGTCTGGGAGCACTGGGCGTTGTCCTGGCCCGCCGGGGTCGCGCTCAGCGCGCCCTGGCCGCTGTGCACCGGGCTGGTCACCACGGCGGACGTGCCGGTGCAGGACCAACCGGAAAGCGTCCCGGCCTCGAATCCCGGGTTGGACAGAATGTTCGCCGCGGAAGCGCTTCCACTCAACGTGAGCGTGACGCCGAGACACAGCGCGAGCGTGGAAAAGAGGGCGAGGAGAGCGTTCCTGGGTTTGAGGACCACGTTGGCCTCCACGAATGGGTGAACTGAGTCCCCCCAAAATGGACTAGACCAATATGGGTGTCAAGGGACTAGCCCGGGAGGCCCAGTCCGAACGTCGCACCGGCCGGACGGCACAATGCTGGATCAGGACGGTGCAGGATCAGAGCACACATCCATAGGCGGAGCGGGAGCGTGGCAGTGAGCGTGCAGTCGGTCGAGCAGAAGATCGCCGAAGAGCTGGGGGTGCGCGAGGGGCAGGTCAAGGCCGCGGTCGACCTGCTCGACGGCGGTTCGACGGTGCCGTTCATCGCCCGGTACCGCAAGGAAGTCACCGGCATGCTCGACGACGCGCAGCTGCGCACGCTCGAGGAGCGCCTCCGCTACCTGCGTGAGCTGGACGAACGCCGCGTCGCGGTGCTCGACTCGATCCGCACCCAGGGCAAGCTCACCGACGAGCTGGAGGCGCAGATCGTCGCGGCGGACACGAAGTCCCGCTTGGAGGACATCTACCTCCCGTACAAGCCGAAGCGCCGCACCAAGGCCCAGATCGCCCGCGAGGCTGGGCTGGAGCCCCTCGCGGACGGGCTGCTCGGCGACCCGAACACCGACCCGCAGGCCGCCGCCGCGGTGTTCGTCGACGCCGAAAAGGGCGTCGCGGACGCGCAGGCCGCGCTCGACGGCGCCCGTGCGATCCTCGTCGAGCGCTTCGCCGAGGACGCCGACCTCATCGGCGAACTGCGCGAGAAGATGTGGACGCAGGGGCGGCTCGCCTCCAAGGTCCGCGAGGGCAAAGCCGAGGCCGGCGCCAAGTTCGCCGACTACTTCGAGTTCGACGAGCCGTACACCAAGCTCCCCTCGCACCGCATCCTCGCGATGTTCCGTGGTGAGAAGGAAGAAATCCTCGACCTCACGATGGAGTCGGAAGAGGCCACCGAGGAGCCGCGCGTCGGGCCGACCGAGTACGAGCAGCGCATCGCGCAGCGCTTCGGCATCGCGAACGAGGGCCGTCCCGGCGACAAGTGGCTCGCTGACACCGTGCGCTGGGCCTGGCGCACCAAGATCCTCCTGCACCTGGGCATCGACCTGCGGATGCGGCTGCGCCAGTCCGCCGAGGACGACGCCGTGCGCGTGTTCGCGTCGAACCTGCGTGACCTGTTACTCGCCGCCCCCGCCGGGACCCGCGCGACGATGGGTCTCGACCCCGGCTTCCGCACCGGCGTCAAGGTCGCCGTCGTCGACGCGACCGGCAAGGTCGTCGCGACGCACACGATCTACCCGCACCAGCCCGCGAACAAGTGGGACGCCTCGATCGCCGAACTCGCCGCGCTCTGCGCCCGGCACAAGGTCGACCTGATCTCGATCGGCAACGGCACCGCCTCGCGCGAGACCGACAAGCTCGCCGGCGAGCTGATCAAGAAGTACCCGGACCTGAAGCTCACGAAGGTCGTCGTCTCGGAAGCGGGCGCGTCGGTCTACTCCGCGTCCGCCTTCGCCTCGCAGGAACTGCCGGAACTCGACGTTTCCCTGCGTGGCGCGGTTTCCATCGCGCGGCGCCTCCAGGACCCGCTGGCCGAGCTGGTCAAGATCGACCCGAAGTCGATCGGTGTCGGGCAGTACCAGCACGACCTTTCCGAGGTCTCGCTGTCGCGCTCGCTCGACGCCGTCGTCGAGGACTGCGTGAACGCCGTCGGCGTCGACCTCAACACCGCGTCCGCTCCCCTGCTGAGCCGCGTTTCCGGCATCACGACGGGCCTCGCCGAGAACATCGTCGGGCACCGCGACCAGCACGGGCCGTTCCGCTCGCGGACCGCGCTCAAGGACGTCGCGCGGCTCGGCCCGAAGGCGTTCGAGCAGTGCGCCGGCTTCCTGCGGATCCCGGACGGCGACGACCCGCTCGACTCCTCGTCCGTGCACCCCGAGGCCTACCCGGTGGTGCGGCGGATCCTGTCGACCACCGGCTCGGACATCCGCGAGCTGATCGGCAACACCCGGACGCTGCAGAAGCTGCGCCCGGCGGACTTCGTGGACGAGACCTTCGGGCTCCCGACCGTCACCGACATCCTGTCCGAATTGGACAAACCGGGCCGCGACCCGCGTCCGGCGTTCAAGACCGCGACCTTCGTCGACGGCGTCGAGAAGATCTCCGACCTCAAGCCGGGCATGACGCTGGAGGGCGTGGTCACGAACGTCGCCGCGTTCGGCGCGTTCATCGACGTCGGCGTGCACCAGGACGGTCTCGCGCACGTTTCCGCGCTGTCGAAGAACTTCGTCAAGGACCCGCGTGAGGTCGTGAAGCCCGGCGACATCGTGAAGTGCAAGGTCCTCGACGTCGACGTGCCGCGCAAGCGGATCTCGCTGACGCTGCGCCTCGACGACGAGCCCGGCGCCGGTGGCTCCGGCTCGCAGGACCGTCGCGGCGGTGGCGGTCAGGGTGGTGGCCGCCAGGGCGGCGGCGGTGGTCGCGGTCAGGGCGGTGGCCAGGGCCAGCGCCGCGGTGGCCAGCAGGGTGGCCGCGGTGGGGGCCGGGGCAACGACTTCGGCGGCGGCGGTGCCATGGCCGACGCCCTCCGCCGCGCTGGCTACAAGAAGTAGATCCCGATGGTCCGTGAATGCCACATTGAGGGACTCTGATTCCCTCAATGTGGCATTCACGGAACGCTGGCGGCGGGGTCGAGGCGGACCAGTTCGAGGGTGGCGGGGTTGCCGAGGACGGCAAGCAGGGAATCGGGTGAACTGAACGTGCCGTGTACCCGGCTGTCAACGGACTGCGCCATCAGGTGATCGTCGAATTCGAGGCCCCACGCGATGAGGGCGCAGTCGTGGCCGCGCTCGTCCTCGGCGAACGAGCACACCGCGAAGCGCTTCGGCGGGTTGTCGCGGGCCCAGGTGCGCATCATGGCGCCAGCCTGATCGCGGGTCAGGCGTACCGTGAGCGGGGTCCGCGCGGCTTCCCGGGCGATGGAGCGGTCTTCCTCAGGTGTCATGGTTCATCACCCTGCCATCGGGTGACGCATCTCAGTACATGAAACAGGGCATCCGATCGTGTGATAGCGCGGAGCGCATCATCGCTGGTGAGATCGGGTGCCATGACAAGGAAACACGGTTCCGCCCGGATGCGCAGCCTGGCCCACGATCTGGCGGCGCTGCGAGCCGCCGCGGGACTGAACACGCGGGACGCGGCGAAGAAACTCGGCATGTCGGCCGCGACCCTGAACCGGCTGGAGAACGGCGGCAAGGAGATCGAGCCGGAGCACGTGGCCGCGCTGTGCGTGGTCTACGGAGTAATCGGCCCCGAGCGCGAACGCCTCATGGCCATGTCGCGGGAACAGCATCTGCCGGGCTGGTGGGAGACGAGCGGAACCCCCCTGCCCGAACAACTTCCGGCCCTCATCCGCTTCGAAGCCGACGCCACCCGGATCGTTCACGTCTCGATGCTGCGCATCCCCGGTTTGCTCCAGACCGCTGAGTATTGCCGCGCGATCATGGCGGCCACCGGCGTGGTCGGCACGGAGCGCGAGGCGATGGTCGCGACCCGCTTGGGACGACAGGCCGTACTTTCCAAGGCACGGCCCCCGGCTTACTTGTCGATCATCGACGAAGCAGCGCTGCGCAGGCCTGTTGGCGATCGAGCGGTCATGATCGCGCAGGTGCAGCACATCATCGATGTGGCCACGACGAAGCCACACGTGGACGTGCGGGTGGTCCCGTTTTCCTTGGGTTCGCACACCGGGCTCGACGGGACGTATGTGGTGCTGGAGTTCGCCAAGGACCGCACGATCGTGCATTTGGAACACAAGCGTTCCTCGCTGTTCCTGGACGAGCCCGAGGAGGTGGACCCGTTTCACGAGGCAACCGATACGCTGATCCAGACAGCGTTGGGACCAGCCGATTCGGTGAAGTTCCTCGCCTCGGTTGCAGCGGACTACGGCAAAGGGTGAAACACGATGAGCCTTGCTGACGCTCAGTGGCGCAAGTCCAACTACAGCGGTTCCCAAGGAGAGTGCGTCGAGGTGGCATGGTTCAAATCCAGCTATAGCGGCTCACAGACCAACTGCCTCGAAGTCGCTTGGCACAAGTCGAGCTACAGCGGCTCGCAAACTGAGTGCGTCGAGGTGGCTGTGGCGCCGAGCGTGGTCGGAGTCCGTGACACCAAGGACCGCCAAGGCGGGACGCTCACCGTCCCCGCCGCCGCGTGGTCCGCGTTCCTGAAAGCGCAGCGTTGAGCCAAGTCATCGTCCTCACCGGGCCGCCCGGCGCCGGTAAGAGCACCATCGCCCGTCTGCTCGCCGACGCCGTCTCCCCCAGCGTCCACCTGCACACGGACGACTTCTACGCGTACATCCGCAACGGCGCGATCCTCCCCTACCTTCCCGAGGCCCAGCAGCAGAACGAGGTCGTCACCGACGTCCTCGCGCAGGCCGCCGCCGGGTACGCGCGGGGCGGGT
Source organism: Amycolatopsis sp. NPDC058986 (assembly GCF_042741125.1). NCBI lineage: Bacteria > Bacillati > Actinomycetota > Actinomycetes > Pseudonocardiales > Pseudonocardiaceae > Amycolatopsis > Amycolatopsis sp. NPDC058986. The sequence continues at coordinate 5,972 of NZ_JBHYJW010000002.1, forward strand.
ACGAGGTGTTCTGCGACGGCGTCGTCGGGCCGTGGTTCCTCGACCCGTTCCGCGCCGCCGCCGAACAGCACGGCGTCCCACTGCACTACGTCGTCCTGCGGCCGGACGAGGCCACCACCGTGCACCGCGCCAGCGGCCGGGGCACCGACGAGCTGACCGATCCGGAGCCCGTCCGCGCGATGCACCGGCAGTTCGCCGACCTCGGCGAGCTGGAGCACCACGCCGTCGACTCGACCGGTCTCGGCGCGGAGGCCACGGCCGCCGCGGTCCGGGACGTCATCGCCAAGGGATCGCACCTCCTCAAACCATGACGCCCGACGAGATGGCCTCGGTCTTCGGCTCCTTCATCCACGCGCACCGCGTCAGGGACATCGACGGACTGGTCGCCCTGTTCACCGAAGACGCCGAATACGAGGTCGTCGGCGACCCGTACGGTCGGCGTCACGGCCACGAGTCCATCCGACGGCGCTACGAGGAAGCCTTCGAAGAACTCGGCGACGCGTGTATCACCGTCGCGCGGCAGGCGTCCGGCGAGAACCTGCTGTTCACCGAGAGCGTCATGACCGCGAAGGCCATCGGGACGATCTTCGGCGTCGAGGGCGGCGGCCGGGACGTCACCTATCGCGTGCTGCACCTGTGCGAGTTCCGGGAGGGCCGGATCAGCAAGCAAACCGTCTGGGTCGACGCGTCCGAGCTGATGGCCCAGCTCCTCGCCCCGAAGGAATAGCGCTACTCCTCGGACGCATACGTCCCGGTCAGGTTGCTTTTCGCGTTCCCGGCTTGCCCGTTCGGGCTCCCCTGACAACCGATAAGACCGGATCGCTTGTGGGCCGTGCCGCCTTCTCCTGACGATGCCATGAGGCCCTGGGCTTCCGGGCTGTCGGGGAAAGGGTATTGCGGTGGCGAAGACTTCACAAGCACAGGTGAGACGATTCGTGCGCTTCGAGCGGCGCCGGTGGTGGGCGCCGTGAGCGAGCAGCACATCGCCCGTGACCGGTTGTTCTCCGTGATCACGGTGGTACTGGCCGTATTCCTGTTGCCGATCGCGTTCGCCGGACGTCCCGGTTGTGCTCGCGAGCTGGCGTGCCAATGGGCACTCCGCCTGCGCTTCCCCGCCGAGGACCTCAGTGGACTCGCCGACGACGCCAAGGCCGCCTTCATCGCGGCGCGCACCGAGGCGCTCTGGGGCCACGGCCAGCTGCTCGGCCTCACCTCGGGGTACCGCGATCACCAGACGCAGCAACAACTTTTCGACGAGGAGGTGCGCCGCTCCGGCTCGTCGGCCTCGGCGCGCACGCTCGTGCTGCCGCCGTCGGAATCCAGTCACGTCAAGGGTGTCGCGCTGGATGTCCGCCCACGCGAGGGCGCCCTGTGGCTCGAGGAACACGGTGCGCGCTACGACCTCTACCGCACCTACGACAACGAGTGGTGGCACTTCGAGCACTGGCCGGAGCGCGTCCCGCAGTTGCTGGCCCACCCCGGCGTCAAGACTCGCGAGTGCTGCCAGCGGTTCTAACCGGTTCTGGTTCTCACGGACGCAACGCTCACCAGCCCTCGTGCTCCGCGTTCGAGTTGTGCGGTGGTCATGCGCCCCAATGTGGCGTTCGCTGCGCTCAACGCACCCAATGCCACATTCGCTGCGTCCAACGCACCCAATGCCGCATTGGGGCGCTCGTCCCCGCCGATAGCCGGCCCGGTGTCGCCCTAACCGGTCGCGACGCTCAAGAGCCGTTGACCAGGTAGGCGATTTCGCGGCGCTGGGTGGCTTCGTCGTTGAAGTAGCCGGTGTGGCCGACGCCGTTCCAGGTCAGCAGTTTCGCCCCGGCGATCTGGCTCGCGAGGCCGACAGCCCACGGGTGTGGCGTCGCCGGATCGTGTTCACCGCCGACGACGAGGATCGGCGGCGTGCCGCGCACCGGCGTCGGGCCCCACGGATTCGCGGGCCGGACGGGCCAGCCGAGACAGCCTGCCTGGACGTCCCAGGCTTCGACGTAGCCTCCGGTCACCGGGGCGATCCGGCGCGCTTCCCGTTCCCGCGCGGCGAAATCCGCGAAGCCGCGGACGTCCGAGGGGAAGTCGTGGCAGGCGATGACCCGGTAGGCGGCGTCATTTCCCTTCACCCGGGCGAAAATCCCCGCGTCGGGGTCGGGCGCGACGGCGCCGCTGATCGCTTCCGCCAGTTCCTTCCACCGCCTCGGTACTTCGGTGAGCGCCGAGTAGGTGCCGTAGCCGATCTGGTCCGCGGTCGCGCCGTCCGCGGATTCCCTCGAAGGGATCGGCTTTTTGGCGGCCCTTTCGAGCAGTGCGCGATATTCGGCGACGACGTCCCGGCCGTGCATCGCACAGCTCTTCTCGGCAGCGCACCAGTCGGCGAACTTCCCGAAGACGTCGTCGGTGACTCGTGCTTCGTCGGCGGCCATGCGGCGCGAGCCGATGGTGTGGTCGACGGCGCCGTCGAGCACCGCGGCGCGCACGCGCACCGGGTAGAGCTGCGCGTAGGTGGCGCCGAGCAGGGTGCCGTAGGACAGGCCGAGCCAGGTGACCTTGTCGACGCCGAGCGCGCTCCGGACGACCTCGACATCCCGGGCAGCGCTGATCGTGTCCACGTGGTCGATCAACGGGCCGGTCGCTCGCCGGCAGCCTTCTCCGACATCGCGGTTATAGGCGACCAGCCGGTCGTATTCGGTGCGGTTACGCGGAAATTGGCTGATCTTCGGGTTCAGCGTGGGCTTCTCGCAGGCGATCGCGGGAACGCTCTCGCCGACGCCTCGCGGGTCCATGCCGACGATGTCGAACCGGTCCCGCAAGTCCTGCGGGAAGAACTCGCCCGGCGCGTCGCGGACCAGCGGCACCGCCGGGCCACCCGGCCCGCCGGGGTTGACGAACAACGTCCCGGCCCGGCGCGCGGGGTCGGCGGCCTTGAGGCGGCTCAGCGCCAGCGTGATCCGCTGCCCGCCGGGGTTCGCCCAGTCGAGCGGCACGCGCAGCGACGCGCATTCGGCGCCCTGGTCACCGCATTTCCGCCAGGCGATCCCGGCCTCGGCGGCCTGTGCCGTGGTGGGAGCGAGGGCCAGCGCGGCCCCCGTCGTCGCGGTCAGCACCAGTGCCCACAGCCGTCGCATGCGTCTCCCCCGATCTCCCGGACTCCGGGCGATCATGGGGCACCGCGGCCCTCGACGTCATCAGCCTGCGGGATGACCGGGACTCGGGGATTTCCCTGAGGGTTAAGGATTCATGGCGTAGGCACCGGAAAGGCCGCGGACCTGGGCCCACACGCGGTCGAAGCGTTCGGCGTCCACGACCGGCTTGCGGACCGACGCCAGCGCCAAAGCCTGCTGCGGCTCCGTCGAACTCGCCTTGCCGTTGAGGTCGACGGCGGCGACGCTGAAGTCCTGCACCAGCACCGCGAAGATCTGGTCGATGACATCGGTTTCCAGCCCGGTGATCTCGGCCTGTTCGAGGATCAGCTGGCCGTAGACGATCAGCGTGAACAGCTCGGTCAGCGCGAGGCCGAAGTCGAGATCGGCCTGCTGTGTCTCGTCCGGGGTGGCCTCGGTCAGCAGCTTCACCAGATAGCCCGCCTGCTCGGTGAAGAGCACGACGTTCGGGATGGTGGCGAACTTTTCGTAGGCCTCGCGCCAGTTGTGGAAGCGGACCTTCGAAAGCCCGCGCGCGGGGCCCTGGCGGAAAAGGAACTCGTCGTCCGCGGCGTCGGTGCGGGTGGGCACCGGCGCGTAGTCCTGCGGGGCGAAGAGGTAGGCGGGCATGAACTTCGCGATGAGCGCGAGGTTCACCGCGACGGTGCCCTCCAGCTTGGGCAGGCCGTCGATGTCGTTCTTCGCCATCGCGAGATAGGTGTCGGCCTCGAAACCCTTGGCCGCCACCACATCCGCGACCAGGCCGATGACGCGCTGCGCCTCGGTGGTCACCTTCATCTTGGTGATCGGGTTGAACAGGAGATAGCGGCGGTCGTCCGGGTTCGCCGAGCGGAAGTAGTCCACGGCGCGGTCGGAGAACAGCTTCATCGCGGTCAGCCGCGCGTACGCCTCGACGAATTCCCTGCGCACGTGCGGGAAATCGGTCACCGGCTTGCCGTAGAGAACGCGGTTGTGCGCGTGCGTGATCGCCTCGTACAGCGAGTGCGTCGACATCCCGATCCCGCCGAAGCACAGGTTGAACTTGCCGATGTTGACCGTGTTCAGCGCCGCGCTGAACGCCTCCGCGCCGACGTGCAGGATGTCCTCGGCGCGCACCGGGTAGTCCTCGAGCCGGAATTCGGCGACGTACATCTGCGACGGCACCACGTTCTTGACGACGTGGTAGTTCGGGTGGTTCGAGTCGGCGTAGAAGAAGACGTACTGCTCGGGGCCTTCGATGCCCTCGATGCGGCCGAAGACCGACACGGTCTGCGCGCAGTTCCCGTTGCCGATGTAGTACTTCGAGCCGGTCGCGCGGTAGCCGCCGTCACCGTCCGGGGTGAGCACCATGTCCGAGGAGTAGATGTCCGCGCCATGGTCCTTTTCGGACAGTCCGAACGCGCCGACGCCGCCGGCGGCCAGCGCGTCGGCGGCACGCTTGCGGGCGACCTCGTTCGAGCTCTGCCACACCGGGCCGAGACCGAGGATGGTGACCTGCCACGGGTACCAGTAGTTGAGCCCGTAGAAGCCGAGAATTTCCGACAGCGCGGCGACGCGGCTGGTGTCCCACCGCTTGTCCGGGTTCCCGTCGGCGTTCGCGGCCGGCGTCAGGAACGTCGAGAAGAGACCTTCCTTCCCGGCGAACTCCAGGAAGTCGGCGTAGAACGTCCGCTCGTGGTAGTCCTCGGCGAGCTTGCGCTTGCCGCGCTGCTCGAACCAGTCGATGGTGGCACGCAGCAGGCGGCGCGTTTCCGCGTCGAAGTGCTTCGGGTCGTAGGTACCCGGGTTCAGCAACTGCGCCGTGCTCATCCACGCTCCCGAAGTGTGTGACGTTACTAAGCGGTAACTTAGCAAGCGGGACCGGTGCGGGCAATCTCACGTGCTGGGCGCCACCCTCACCCGATATACTGATTACGCGGTCCGCTCAGTTCTGCCTCGGACCGCGTCTACATGTTGTTCAGTGACCACGCGCCGCGACCACGGGGTCTGCGCCGGGCAGGACAACCCTTCTCAGCAATGGAGAAACAGGGCGCCGCGCGCCCGTACCCACGATGAACGTACCGACTTTCGCCGAACTCGGCCTGCCCACCTCGCTGGTGCGCGCGCTGGCCGAGCAGGGCATCACCACCCCGTTCCCGATCCAGGCCGCCACCCTGCCGCACGCGCTCGCCGGGCGCGACGTGCTCGGCCGCGGCCGCACCGGCTCCGGCAAGACCTACGGCTTCGTGCTGCCGGTCCTCGCCCGGCTGGCCGCCAACCCCGCCAAGCGCCGCTCTGGCCGTCCGCGCGCGCTGATTCTCGCGCCGACCAGGGAACTCGTGACGCAGATCGAGGCGTCGATCCTGCCGCTCGGCAAGGCGCTGGGCCTGCGCACGATGACCGTCTTCGGCGGCGTCAGCGCGAACCCCCAGATCTCGAAGCTGCGCGACGGCGTCGACATCGTCGTCGCCTGCCCCGGCCGTCTCGCCGATCACATGCGTTCGGGCGTCGCCAAGCTGGACGACGTCGAGATCACCGTGCTCGACGAGGCCGACCACATGGCCGACCTCGGGTTCCTGCCCGAGGTCCGGCGCATCATGGCCGCGACGCCGGAGCGCGGGCAGCGGCTGCTGTTCTCGGCGACGCTGGACGCCGGCGTCGACGTGCTGGTCAAGAAGTTCATGGACGACCCGGTGCTGCACAGCGTCGACTCGGCGCAGTCGCCGGTTTCGACCATGACCCACCACGTGCTGCACGTCGAGGAGACGCACCGGCTGCCGGTGCTCGTCGACCTGACCGCCGCGCCAGGCCGGACGCTGGTGTTCACCCGCACCAAACACCGCGCGAAGGCGCTGACCCGCAAGCTCAACGCGTCCGGGGTCCCGGCCGTCGAGCTGCACGGCAACCTCGGGCAGAACGCGCGGACGCGCAATCTGGAAGCGTTCTCCTCCGGGTCGGCGAAGACGCTGGTGGCCACCGACATCGCCGCCCGCGGCATCCACGTCGACGACGTCACGCTGGTGATCCACGCCGATCCGCCGGTCGAGCACAAGGCGTACCTGCACCGCTCGGGCCGGACGGCGCGGGCGGGTGCGTCGGGCACCGTGGTGACGCTGATGACCGACGAGCAGGTCCGCGACGTCCGCGATCTGGCCCGCAAGGCCGGGATCAAGCCGACCACCACGCAGCTCGGCCCCGGCCACCCGCTGCTGGCCGAGCTGGCGCCCGGCGAGCGGACGCTGGTCAAGCAGGTGCGTCCGGTGGTCGACAACCGGCCGAAGAAGGTGTCGGCGTCCGGTGCGGCGAAGCCGGCGGGCCGCCGGTCCGAGGGCAATCGCGGCGGACAGCGCTCGCGGGCAGCGGGCCAGGCTCGGCGGGAGGAGCAGCCCGGGCGTTCGGGCGGTCAGGGCCGTTCGGGTGGTCAGGGGCGTGGGCGCGGGCAGTCGCAGGGCGGCTCGGCTCGTCAGGGCTCGCAGCGTCAGGGTGCTGAGCGCGGTGCCCAGCGTCAGGGTTCGCAGCGGCAGGCCGAAAGCGGCGGACGCCGCAGCGGTGCGGCCTCGTCCGGTGGTGCACGCCGGGGCGGTGCGGCCGCGTTCTCGGCAGGCACCCGCGCTGGTTCCCGCCGCACTGGCAGGTAGGTCTTAGCGGCTCCGCTCAACGGGGCGGTTTGTCCCGTGGCCCCCTTTGGGTGGTTTGGATGCCCGGGGGCCCGCCCCCGATGCATCCAACGCACCGAGGGGAGCCCTTGTCGCATCCTCGCCCCGCGAACAGAACCCACCGCCCGGCACGCCACCGCCCGCGGCGGAGGTCCCGCTGTCCGTGAATGCCACATTGAGGGACTCTGAGTCCCTCAATGTGGCATTCACGGACCTTTCCCAGCGGCGAATCCGGGCCGTGCTCCTGCCGCGAACGACGCGTACGCGACGCTCAACGTCCCGAACGGAGCGTTCGCGACATCCGGAAGCGGCCCGGACCCGTCAGGTCGCCGAGGCACCTCGGGCCGCCGCCCGCGCGGCCGCGGCGTCGCGGCGCTCTTCGAACCGCGCCGCCTGCGTGTCCAGCCCCTTGAGGAAGGCGGCGAGTTCCTCTCGCGCGGTCTCGCCGACCTCCCCGAGGCCTTCGAGGTCGAACACCTTCCAGTACCGCAGCAGCGGCATGACGACGTCGTCGTGGTGAATGCGCAGGTCGTAGATCCCGGCCTTGGCGATCAGCGCGGCCTTGCGCGCGAAGCTCGGGATCACCGCGCCGGGCATGGCGAACGTCAGGACCTCGTCGGCGATCGCGCGCATCATCGCGTCCGGGGCGATCTCCAGCGAGGCCTTCACCAGGTTCCGGTAGAAGACCATGTGCAGGTTCTCGTCGGTGGCCACCCGCGCGAGCAGCTTCTCGGCCAGCGGGTCCTTCGTGTACCGGCCGGTGTTGCGGTGCGAGAGCCGCGTCGCCAGCTCCTGGAACGAGACGTAGGCGAAGACGTGAAGCAGCGGTTTGTCGCCGCTGTCGTACCCGGCCTGCATGGTCTCCATCCGCATGCGCTCCAGCTCGACCGGATCGACCGCGCGGGTGACCAGCAGGTAGTCGCGGATGCAGATCCCGTGCCGCCCCTCCTCGGCCGTCCAGCGGTGCACCCAGGTCCCCCACGCGCCCTCGCGGCCGAACGCGCGCTCGATCTCGCGGTGGTAGCTGGGCAGGTTGTCCTCGGTGAGCAGGTTGACCTCGAGCGCGGTCCGCGCGACCGGCGACACCCGCGACTGCTCCGGATCCCAGGGTTCGCCGCCCAGCTCGGCGAAGTTCTTCCCCTCGCTCCACGGGACGAACTCGTGCGGCATCCACTCCTGGGCCATCGCGAGGTGCCGGTTGAGGTTCTCCTCGACTGTCCCCTCCAGTTCGAACATCAGGCGGGTGGTGTCGGAGACCGTCATGCGGGATTCCTTCCGGGACGTGGCGGCGAACCTACGAAGCCGTAACTTACGGTCCCGTAGGTAATGACAACGCGCGCCACCCCCGTCCGGTTCCCCGAAGCCGGAAGTCGTTACGGGGAAAGGGACTCCAGCGGACGACGAGCGGTCTCGACGCCGAAGAACACCAGGACCAGACCGCCAAGAGCACCCGCGGCGGCGAGCACGGCGAACACCGGCGCGATGCCGCCCGTGTCGACCAGCGCGCCGGTGAGCACCGGCCCGGCGATCACGCCCAGCCGCGCGAAGATCCCGCCGACACTCGCGCCGAGCGCCCGGCTGCGCGTCGGATACAGCTCCGGCCCGTAGAGGTTGAGGCCGAGGTTCACCGCGAAGACGAAGATCGACGCCGCCGAGACGAACAACATCACGCCGTACCCGGTCGCGGGATGGACCCACGCGGCGACGCCGAGGACCAGCGCGCCGCCGAGCAGGCAGACGGCCAGCCCCGGCCGCCTCCCCACCCGGTCGACGGTGAGGGCGAGGACCACGCAGCCGACCAGCCCGGCGGCCATGGTGATCATGCTGTACCGCAGGGAGGTGTCCAGCGGGAGGTGATACACGGTGGTGTAGATCGTCGGCAGCCACGACGTCAGGCCGTAGTTGACCAGGAACGCCACGAACCACAGCACCGAGACCACCAGCGTCCGGCGCAGATACCTGCCGGTGAACAGGTCGGCCAGCCGCGGGCGGGGCGCCGGGGCGACGGCTACGGGCGCGACCTCGGGCAGTGTGCCGAACTGCGCGACGGCCCGGCGTTCCAGCTCGTCGACGATCCCGGACGCCTCGGCCGTCCGTCCCCTGGCCGCCAGCCAGCGCGGCGACTCCGGGACCTGCCTCGGCAGGACGAACGCGAGCACCACCGGAAGCGCGCCGATCAGGAACAGGACCCGCCAGCCGAACGCCGGGACCACCCACGTCGAGACGAGCGAGGCGGCGGCGAGACCGAAGACGAACGCCAGCTCGTAGACCAGGACGTACCGTCCGCGCCGCGTGGCGCCGACGATTTCGTTGATGTAGGCGGCCGCCACCAGCACCTCGCCGCCGATACCGACGCCCTGCAGGAACCGCGCCGCCTGCAGCCAGCCGATCTCCGGGGCCGCGGCGGCGAGCGCGCTGGTCAGCGCGTACAGCAGCAGGCACCAGGTCAGCGTGCGCACCCGGCCCGCCCGGTCGGCGAGATATCCGGACAGCGCCGCACCCACCAGCATGCCGACCGATCCGGCGGTGATGGTGAGCGTGACGTCCGCGGTGTCCAAAGTGTACTGTTTCCGGATCGCGGGCAGCGCGTAGGCGATCAGGAGCTGGTCAAAGCCGTCGAAGAAGGTCACCACCCCGATGAGCAGGCGCACCTTGACGTGCCAGCGTGACAACGGGAGCCGTTCGATCCTGGCCGCGATCGTCCCGGCGTCGTTCACGATGTCCGTCACGACGCCACCTCGAAATCGAGATCACGCGACGTCGGATTGAGCATCCCCGCCACCCGCAGCGCGATTTCCCTTCTGCGATCGGGATCGGCGAGCCAGGCATGATCGGCCACGCAATGCTCGTCGATCTCGGGGCCGGTGGCGGCCTGCCGCAACGTCTGCTCGTGCGAAGCGGCGAGCGCGGCCACGTTGACCGGGCGCCGCGCCTGTTCGTACCGGCCGAGCGAAGCGTCGCTCACGCCCTCGACGTCGACACAGCGTTTGACGACCGCGGCGAGGACCTCGGCGTCGAGCATCGCCATGTTCATGCCCTGCCCGACCGTCGGCGGCACGACGTGCGCGGCGTCCCCGACGAGGCAAACCCGGTGGCGCACATAGCTTTTCGCGTGCCGCAGATGGATGCGGTAGGAGTGCGTGCCGTCGGTGATGACGTCCGGGGTGGCGACCGGTTCGAGGATCGGCGCGCGTTCGAGCAGCCGGTCCCGCAGCTTTTCCGGCGGCAGCGACCGCCAATGGCCGGCGTCCGCCGACTCGATCTGGAACGGGATTCGGACCTGCTCGCCGCCGTCGAGCGGGATGAGCATGGTGAGCCCGTCCTTGCCGACGTACCGCATCGAGCGGTGCTCCAGCTCGGGCACGCGCGGCCGCGGGCACGAGAGCATCAGGTACTCGTGCTCGTAGAGGTAGGGTTCCTCGACCTCGATCCCGAGGAACCGGGCCAGCTTCGACTGGGCGCCGTCCGCCGCGACGACCAGCTTCCCGCGCGCGTGAAAGCGTTGTCCGGCAATGGAACCGCCGATACCGACGACGTCGTCGCCGTCGACCAGCACCGTGTTCGCCTGCGCGCCACGGCATACGCGCACCAGATCCGGTTTCGCGGCGAACGCGGCGTACAGCGCGCGGTGGAAGTTGGTGTGCCGCAGGATGATCTGATGCTGGAACGGCCCCGGCAGACCCTCGAAGTCCCAGGAGCCGAGAAAACCGTGCTTCCGGTGGAAGAACCCGGACCCGGACACGGGATAGCCGGAGAGTCCTTCGATCTCCGGCAGCACACCCCAGCGGTCGAGGAAACCCAGGCTCAGCGGCTGGATGGTGTCGCCGCGGTTCAGCTCGGGGAACTCGACCGCGCGTTCGAGCAGGATCGAGGTGAGCCCGTACTCGGCGAGGGCGTGCGCGGTCACCGCGCCCGCGACCGAGCCGCCGACGATGACGACGTCGGCGTCCCAGCGGAGGTCCGGGTTCCCCTGCAGGTCGGTGTTGCCCAGCGAAAGCTCACGCATTCACCGAGTATTGCCCGCCGCATTGTGCGAGACGACATTCTTGCCCTTAAAGAGAAGCAGTGAGTCCTCTCGCACGCAGCACGGCGCGCTCCAGCGGGCGGAACACGATCAGCTCGATACCGATCCCGACCAGCAGGATGAGGAAGATCGCGGCGATCACGGTCGGCATGTCGTTGAACGACGAGCCCTCGTTGAGGTACGCGCCGAGCCCGATCCCGAGGTCGGGCGAGCGCGCGATCAGCTCGGCGGCCATCAGCGAACGCCACGAGAACGCCCAGCCCTGCTTGAGTCCCGCGAGGAAACCCGGCAGCGCGGCCGGGAGCAGGATGTGCCGCGCGGCCGCGAGCCGGTTGGCGCCCATCACCTTGCCCACGCGCGGCAGGATCGGCGGGATCTGGTCGATGCCCGCGACGAGGCCGTTGGCGATCGAGGGCACCGAGCCGAGCAGCACGACGAAGTAGATCGCGGCGTCCTTGGTACCGAACCAGATGACCGCGGCGGGCACCCACGCCACCGAAGGCAGGCTCTGCAGGCCGGTCAGCAGCGGGCCGATCGCCGCGCGCACCACACGCACCTTGGCCACCAGCAGGCCCAGCGGCGTCCCGAGGACGACCCCGGCCGCGAAGCCGAGCGCGGCGCGGTGCACCGAGGTCCAGACGAAGCCGAACACACTGCCGTCGACGACGGTCGCCCAGAACTTGTCCCACACCGCCAGCGGCGCGGGCAAGGTCGTCTCGGGCCAGAACGCGGCCGCCCACAACACCTGCCACAGCACGATGAGCAGGGCGAGCGCGACCAGCGGAGGCAGCACGCTGCGCACGAACCGGCGACCGGCCGAGGGCCGCTGCTCCCCGACCGGCGTGTCGAGGGTGTCGAGGCCCGCTTCGACCCTGTCGATGTCGGAACGGGCGCTGCTGTCCGGTTCGGTCACGAGCCGGTCAGGCCGCGGCATGGGTACTGATCACCTCGCGCAGGTGAGCGGTGATCTCCTCGGTCAGCTCCTCGACGTCGGCCGACGGCACGTCACGCCACTCACGCACCACGCGTCCCGGGCGCGACGACAGCAACACGACGCGCTGGCCGAGCCGGACCGCCTCGCGCACGTCGTGCGTCACGAACAGCACCGACGTCCCGGTACGGCGGTAGACGCGCAGCAGCTCGCCCTGGAGGACGTCGCGGGTGATCGCGTCGAGCGCGGCGAACGGCTCGTCCATCAGCAACAACGCCTGGCCCTGGTCCTCACCGGTACGCAGCGTCGCGGCGAGCGCCCTGGCCAGCGCGACCCGCTGGCGCATCCCGCCGGACAGCTCGTGCGGCCGCTTGCCGCCCGCGCCGCCCAGCCGGACGAGGTCGAGCAGCTCGGCGACCTTCTCCCGGCGCTCGGCGCGGCCGAACCCGGCCAGCCGCAGCGGCAGCTCGACGTTGCGGGCCGCGGTGAGCCACGGCATCAGCGCGGCCTCCTGGAACATCACCGCGGGCCGCGAGGTGTTCAGCGTGATCTCACCCGAGCTCGGCTGGTCCAGGCCCGCGACCAGGTTGAGCAGCGTGCTCTTGCCGCAGCCGGACGCGCCGAGCAGGCAGACGAACTCGCCGGGCTCGACGGTCAGGTCCACGCCGTCGAGCGCGACGACCGCGCGACCGGTGGGGCCGAACGCCTTGCGCACGCCGTCGAGCCGGACCGCGGCCTCGGTGGACAGGCTCGGGACGGAAAGGGTCGTGGTCATCGCTGGCCTCCGGTCACTTGGTCAGTTCTGGGGCACTGACGGCGGGCTGTCCCTGTGCCTTGAGCACCTCGTTGAGCGGGCCGAAGTCGGCGAACCCCTTGAGGTTGACGGCCTCCTTCACGATCCCCGCGGTCACCGAGTCCTTGGCGAGCTGGGGGAACTGCGCGGCGACCGGGTCGGTGGTCAGCTCGATGCCGGAGAAGGCGCGGTCGAGTACGGCCTCGCCGAGCGTGCTGCCCGCCAGTTCCTTGAGCGCGCCGTTGACGACGGTCTTCGCCTCGGCCGGGTTCGTCTTCGCCCAGTCGATCGCGGCCAGTTCGCCCTTCAGCAGCGCACGCACCGTTTCGGGGTGCTGCTGCAGGAACTCGCTGCGCACGATGACCACAGTGGACGGAAACTTTCCTTGCGGCCACAGGCTTTTCTCGTCAACAAGTACCTTCGCGCCGGCGTCGGCGACGAGCCGGGACGACCACGGCTCGGGCAGCCAGCCGCCGTCGACTTCGCCCTTCTTGAAGGTGTCGAGCGTCTTGGGGTTGTCCATCGCGGTGACCTTGACCTGGTCGGTCAGCTTCTTCTCGGCCAGGAACTTCTTCAGCGCGACGTCCTGGGTGTTCCCGAGCTGCGGGGTCGCGATGGTCTTGCCCTTGAGCTGCTCGACGCTGGTGATGTCCGGTTTGACGACCAGCTGCGCGCCGCCCGAGACCGCACCGGAGACCAGCTGGATCGTGCCCTTGGACTTGGTGAAGGCGTTGATCGCCGGGCCGGAGCCGATGAAGGCGACGTCGAGGGAGTTGCCGAGCAGCGCGTTGACCTCGTCCGGGCCCGCGTTGAACGTCTGCGTGGTGAGCTTGGTCTTGCCCAGCTCCTTGGCGAAGAAGTCCTTCTTCGTGCCGATGAGCGCCGGGGCGTGCGTCACGTTCGGGAAGTACCCGACCCGGACCTCGGCGGCGGCGCCCTGGTTCTGGGCGGGCCCCGAGGAGCTGTCGGCCCGGGAACAGCCCGCGAGCCCCGCTGCGACGGTCAGGGCGGCGAGCACCGTGGCCAGGACTCGGGATCTGTGGTGGGTACGCACTTTCGACGTGCCTTTCACGGGGACGGTCGGGAGGGCCGCCCGAGAGTTGCACGCTCACCCACCCAGCCGCATAGTCATCCGCATCCCGGGAAATCTCGTGAGAATCCTTGACATCGGTGCCCGGGACGTACTCACCAGGTCAAACGTCCATTCGCGACTTACACCGGCCCGCACTGTGTAACAGAACGTGTCGATCCCGCGAATCATGGGTAGCCGGTGCGATGGGCTGCGGGGTCTCTTCGGCACAGGCACCGGGAGGGTACGACAAGTGGCGGCGAGACACCCTCGGACGCTGATCATGACCGGCGTGCTGATCGCCGGGTTCGCGCTCGGGATCGTCGCGGCGACCCTGAAGATCCAGGACGGCGGGCACTCCGCGTTCGACACCACGCTGAGCACGCTGACCGGTTCGCTCTTCCTGGTCTCGGGTGCCGTCGCCCACGTGCGCCGCCCGGAGAACCGGATCGGCGCGCTGATCGCCATGGTCGGCGTGGCGTTGTTCTGCGAGGACCTGCAGTTCTCGCGGAATCCGGTGATCTACACGGTCGGGCTGGCGCTGACCGCGGCGTCCAGCCCGATGATCGCGCATCTCGTGCTCGCCTTCCCGCGCGGCGGGCTCCGCTCGCGATGGGAGCGGCTGGTCGTCGTCGCGGCGTACGCGGCCGTGCTGGCGTCGGCCACCCTCCGGATCGTGTTCGGCAACGATCCGCGGGACCTCGCCTCCGTGGTGTCCAAGCCGGCCGTCTACGACGTCGCGGTGCGGGTGCTGGACTTCGTCGGCGCGCTCACCGGCGCCGGCGTCGTCGTCATCCTGCTCTACCGCTGGCTCACCGGGCGGCTGCCGCAGCGGCGGCTGCTCCACCCCGCGGTCGCGATCGCGCTCATCGGCGCGTTCGCCTCGGCGGTCGGCAGCGCGCTCGGCCCCCATCACCCGCTGGCCGAGCCGCTGCTGGACGTCTACCGGGTCGCGTTCTGCCTGTGGCCGCTGGCTTTCCTGCTCGGTGTCCTCCGCTCGCGCGTCGGCAACGCCGAGATGATCCGGCTGCTGCTCGAACGCGACGGCACCGGGCTGGCCGCACTGGTGCAGGACGACCAGGTGTGGAAGGACAGCCGGTCGATCGACGCGCTCAACGCGGCCGCCGGGCTGGTGCTGGACAACCAGCGGCTCGCCGCGGAACTCGAAGAACGGCTGGCCGAGGTGCAGGCGTCGCGGGCGCGCATCGTGGCCGCGGGCGACGAGGAACGCCGCCGGATCGAACGCGACCTGCACGACGGCGCCCAGCAACGGCTCGTCAGCGTCGTCCTGCTGTTGCGGATGGCCGAACGGCGGCTCGGCACCGACCTCGGGCCCGAGGTGCGCACGCTGCTCGCCGGGACGGTCGCGGAACTCCAGTCGGCGATCACCGAACTGCGGGAGCTGGCGCGGGGTATCCGGCCCGCGATCCTCACCGAGGCGGGCCTGGTCGCGGCGGTCCGCTCGCTGCTGGACCGGACCCCGGTGTCCGTCGAACTCGCGGTGAGCGAGGTCCCCCGGCTCGACGCGGCCGTCGAAGCCACCGCGTATTTCCTGACGTCCGAAGCGCTGACGAACGCGCTCAAGCACGCCAAGGCCGACCACGTGCGGGTCGAGATCGCGGTGGAGGGCGAGGGCCTGCGGGTCGAGGTCGCCGACGACGGCGTCGGCGGCGCCGACATCGACGGCGGCACCGGGCTCGCCGGGCTGCGGGACCGGGTGCGGGCGCTGGGCGGCGAGCTGTACGTGCACAGCCACGCCGACGCCGGAACCTGCGTCTCCACCACGATCCCGCTGCGCTGAAGGGGACTTTCCTCGCATCCGATGCGAGGAAAGTCCCCTTCAGCCCAGCCTTCGGTCTAGACGAGCATCAGGAACAGCAGGCCGTTCGGCGAGCCGAGGCCGGTGACGTCGTCGTAGCCCTTGGTGGTGTGGATGGTCAGGTTCGGGTAGTCGAACGTCCGCGCCGAGTGGAGCAGGCCGCCCGAAGCGTCGACGCTGTTGGCGAAGTCGACCCGCGCCACGGCCCCGTCCACGTGCTGCACGTCGCTGATCGCCGAGGTCCGCGCGGTCAGCTTGTAGATCACCGGGTTGATGAACCCGTGGTGGAAGTGGTCGAAGCTGTCGGCGACGGCCATGATCCCGGCGAACACCGGCGACGCGAGGCTCGTGCCGCCGATCCGGTACTGATCGTAGTGCGCGCCCTCGGGGAAGGTCTGCGTCTGGCCGACCAGGAACCCGGTGTTCGGGTCACCGATCGCGGAGATGTCCGGGACGACGCGGCCCTTCTTGTTCCCCTTCTGGTTCTTCGTCGACAGCGCGTCCGGCACCGAACCCTTCTGGTAGAAGGGCTGCTCGAACTGACGGCTCGTGCCGCCACCGGAACCGCTGGTGTACGCGCCGGGGAAGCCCGGCGTGTAGGTGCCGTTGGTCAGGCTGGACTTGCCGGTCTCCCACCCGGTTTCGAACATCCGCTTGCCGTCCTTGCCGACCGCGAGGCTGGTGCCGCCGACAGCGGTGACCCACGGCGAGGAGGCGGCGAAGTCGGCCGAAGGCGTGCCCAGCCGGGCGACCTCGTCGCCGTTGTCGCCGGAGGAGAAGTAGACGCCGATGCCCTGCAGCACGGCCTGGACCGCGATCTGGTTGAACGCCTTGATCTCGGTGGGCGGCAGGTCCTCGCCGGTGTCGCCGTAGGAGTTCGAGACGATGTCGGCCCGGTGATCCGCGACGACGTAGTTCAGCGCCTGGTCCAGCGAAAGGTCCTGGCAGTCCGCGCCACCCACGTAGAGGATGTTCGCGCCGGGGGCGAGCCCGTGCGCGGCCTCGACGTCGAGGGTTTCCTCGCCGTACCAACCCGCGGCGTCACACTGGTCCGGAGCCTCCGAGCCCGGGGTGGGCGGGAAGATCTTCTGCGAGAACTGCGAGGCCTTCAGCGGGTGCTCGGGGTCGTTGCGCTTGGCGTACTCGCTGGCATCGGCGTAGATGGTCGGCGACGCGAAGGCGTCCACGATCGCGATCGTGGTGCCCTTGCCGTCGGCGCCGAATCGCGCGGCCTGGTCGACGCCGTAGGCCGAGCGCAGCTGGGCCGGGGTGTACCCGCACGGCGCGTACGGCAGCTGCTTGCCGTTGTACGCCGGGTCGGTGGTATCGATCTTCTCGCCGTAGTAGGTGCTGCACGGCCCGGAGTTGCGGAAACCCTTGGCGGGCGGCACATCGCCCGGCTTGGCGGACTGCGTCTTCACAGTGTCCGAGCCGTCGGTGTGATCCGGCTTCAGCAGGTTCGTCGCCTGGTCGACACCGATGACACCGAGCACGTCCTTCGCCAGCGACGCGGGCACGGACAGTTCCTTGTCGGCCGCCCGCAGCGTCCGGCCCTTGACGGCGTACTTGCCGAGCTTGACCGAGAACGCCTTCTGCACCTGGTCCGCGGTGCCGGTCGCCTCGACGTACGCCCGGTTCGTCGGCACATCACCGACGCTGAACCCGCCGCCGGTGAGCCACTGCTTCACCGAGTCCACAGTGGACTGCGCGGCGGCGAAGCGGTCGCGGACCTGGTCGGGGCTCAGGAACTTCCGGTAGGACGGACTGTCCGGATCGGACACCGCCTGCGCCGCCGACTCGGCACCCGCCTGGTCGCGCTGGTTCAGGTACACGCGGAAGTTCAGCTTCGACGCCGGCGCGGTGTCGGCGACCTTGGCCTGTGGGTTCGCCCAGAACGGGTGCGACTGCGGAATGTCCTGGCGGTCCTGTGCCGACGCCGTGGCCGGCACGGTCGCGGCGAGGCCACCGGCCACCGCGAGCGACAGGAACAGGGTGAGACTTCTTCGCACAGGGTTCTCCCTCTTGAGAAACCCGGCCCCAGGGGCCGGTGAACACCCGGAGAGACTAGGCGCGGTTTCCGGTGCGAGGGAAGGCGCCTGTTGACCACAACAGAACCGTTATCTCGTCATTCTTTCCCGGACTTCGCCGAACTGCTTCGATAGTCACCGGAAATCCGATTTTTCGCCCGGAACGTCCCCGTTGGCGAATTACGCCCGATTTTCCCGCTGTCACCCGAAGCACACCGGACCGCGTCGCGCCACCTACTTCCGTCGGGTTCTCGCGCGGAGAAACCCATCTGGCGCAACCGTTTCAGCGAGTCGCGAGGCGTCGATCGACGGCGGCGGGCGCGAACTCGGTTTCCACCACCATCGCGACGGCGCCCCGCACGGCGACGCCGTCTTCGCGATCACCGATCTCCACCCGGAGGCTCCGCGTCGCACGCGGCAATGCGCGCCGGTACACGATTTCCCGGACTCCGGCGGCGAAATGCGGTTCGGCGAGATCACCCGCGATCACCAGGACGCCCGGATTGACCATGCACACCACGGTCGCCACCACCTCGCCGACCTGACGACCGGCGATCTGCGCGAGCCGGACCGCTTCCGGCTGTCCGGCCAGGACTCGTTCGCGGACACCCGAACCGGACACCGTCGGCAGGCCCAGCTCGGTCAGCTGGGCAGCCAGCGCGCCTCCGCTCGCGACGGCGGCCAGGCAGCCCAGCGACCCGCACGCGCACCGCGCGCCGGGATGGCCGGGCAGCCGGACGTGGCCGATGTCGCCCGCCCCGCCGTCGATGCCGCGGTACACCTCGCCGCCGATCACCAGCCCAGCGCCGATTCCGGTGGACACCTTGACCAGCACGAGCGACGGACAGTCCCGGTAGCGGGCGCGGTGCGCCCCGAGCGCCATCAGGTTCGCGTCGTTGTCGACGAGCACCGGCGCGGGGAACCGGGTGCCCAGGTTCTCGGCGATCGGGTAGTCGTCCCAGCCCGGCATGATCGGCGGCTGGACGACCCGTGAGCGCGCGGGGTCGACGGGTCCGGGCACCGACAACCCGATGCCGCAGACGTCCTCGGCCCGCTTGCCGCTCTCGGCGAGGAGCGCGCCAAACCACTTCGCGATGCGATCGAGTACCGCCTCCGGCCCGTCGGCGACCCGGAGCGGTCCGGCCCGGCGCGCCAGACGACGTCCCGACAGATCGGTGATCACGGCCTCGGCGTGCATCGTGTCCATACCGGCCGCGAGCACGACGGCGTGCTGATCGTCGAAGCGCAGATGCCGCGCGGGCCGCCCGCCGGTGGAGTCCTCGTGCCCGGCCTCGGCGAGCAGCCCGGCCTCCTGGAGCACTTCGAGCCTGCCCGTCAGCGTCGAGCGGGACAGCCCGCTGAACGTCTGCAACGCCTTGCGCGTGGTGGCCTGACCGGTGCGGACCAGGTGTAACAGCTCCCCAGCACTGGTCGGCGTCGAACCGCCTGTCATCGCTGTCGTCCCCCTCGAGTGTGACGCACATCGTCGCAGCCACCACTTTTGTCCATTGACAAGACATAAGTAGGAGATACGGTAGACATATCAGGGAAACATGGGGCGCGGCGGCCGCGCGAGTGCTCGAGGGTAACTGGATCGGCTCGTCGACCGTGCCCTCCCGCGAGCTGTACCCGCACCAGTGGAGCTGGGACTCCGCGTTCATCGCCTTCGGCCTGCGCCACGTCGCGCCCGAGCGCGCGCGGCGCGAGCTGGTGACCCTGTTCTCCGCGCAGTGGCGCGACGGCCGGGTGCCGCACATCCTGTTCAATCCGGACACGCCGCCGGAGGCGTACTTCCCCGGCCCTGGCTTCTGGCGGGCCGGCCGGACCTCCGGCCTGATCCAGCCACCGGTCCACGCCCGCGCGGTCTGGGCCACGCATCGGGCCGACCCCGACGGCTCGGCGGCCGAGGCGTTCCTGGGCACGCTGTACCCGAGGCTGGTGGCGTGGCACCGCTACCTGACCCGGCACCGCGACCTCGGCGGGCGCGGGCTGGTCTCGATCGTGCATCCGTGGGAGTCGGGAATGGACAACAGCCCGGCGTGGGACGCGCCGCTGTCGCGGGTCACCCCGGAGGCGGCCACGTCGTTCACCCGGCGCGACCTCGACCACGGCGAGGCCGCCGACCGGCCCAGCGACGAGGACTACGGCCGCTACGTCCGGCTGGCCGCCGAGTACCGCGACTGTGGCTACTCCGACGCTCGCTGGCCCGAGGTGTCCGACGGCTTCAGCGTCGAAGATCCGGGCGTCAACGCATTGCTGGCCGACGCCGAACTCGCGCTCGCCGAGATCGCCGACGCCCTCGCCCTGCCCTCGGCCGCCGCGGCGCACCGCGAGTCTGCGGCGCGCATCGCCAAGACGCTGGTGGACACGCTGTGGGACGACGCCGCCGGGTTCTTCTTCGCCCGCGACGTCCACGCGGATGTCCTTGGTGACAAACACACCTGCGCCGGGCTGATCCCCTTGGTACTGCCCGATCTCCCGGTGGCCCCGGCCTTGCTGGCGACGGCCGCCGGGCCGCGGTTCGCGCTCGGCCGGGTGCGCGGCGTGCCCAGCTACGACCTGACGGCCGCGGACTTCGACCCGGCACGCTACTGGCGCGGGCCGTCGTGGTTCAACGTCGGCTGGCTCGTGCACCGGGGCCTCGTCCGGCACGGCGAAGTCGCTCTGGCTCGGCGTCTCGGCGCGGACCTGGTCGCCCTCGCCGGGCAGACCGGTTTCGCCGAGTACACCGATCCTTTCACCGGTACGGGCCACGGCACGCGTTCCTTCGGCTGGACCGCGGCGCTGACGCTGGACCTCCTGTCGGGCCCGGCTCAGGAAGCCTTGGTGGCGTAGGCCGAACCGACCCAGGCCTCGTCGATCCGCAACTGCCGGTACCGCTTCGTGTCGCTCGAAGCCGCCCACGTACTCGTGACCTGAACACGCACGTAGCGCTTGGTCGCCGTGGGAAGGTCGAGGAACTGCACGCCGCGATGGCTGGGCAGCCGGCCGGTTTTCACCGCGCTCCCCCAGTTCTTGCCGTCGTCGGACACGAACACCTGATAGTCCTTGATCCGTGCCGACTGCTCGGTGGCCGAGCGGGCGTAGCCGACGGAGTCCTCGCGCTGGTTCAGGCCGACGTACTGGACCTTCTTCGCCGCGCCGAGGTCGAAGTCGAGCGACACCGGGAGAGTTTTTCCGTTGTCCCAGTAGGTCAGGTAATCGCCGTCGCCCATTGCCGACGCCGGATGCCCGTCCGCCGACGCGCTCGCCTTCTCGGTGACGGTCTTCGGGTCGTACACGCCCTCCCTGCCCGCGGTGTCCACTTTGAACACCGTGTCATAACTGTCCCAAGAGGACAGTCCGGTCAGCGTGAGGCTGCCATCGCCCTGGGTGAACGCGATCGGCGCGCCGGTTCGCAGATTCGTCACGGCGCGGACCCGGTAGCCGTTGTCACGGATCCGCAGCGTCGGCGTCGAGGGCGTGGTCAGGACGTGGATGTATTGGGTCTCCGGGGATTCCTTGCCGATCGTGATCACGCCGTGTGCGCCGTCGTTCCAGAACCCCGGCTGCATTCCGCCGTGCAGGTAACCGCCGCCCTCGGTACCGCCGAGCGAGGGCCAGATGGCGTCGAGGTAGCCCTTGGCGAAATTGTTGAACGCCTCCTGCTTGGCCGGGAACCTCCCGTTCACCATGGCGGTTTCGGCCATCAGCGATTTCACCGAGGAGCCGGAATTGCTGATCAGCCTGCCGAGCGTGAGCCGGTAGTCGACCGCCGAATCCGAGCCGCTGTACCACCAGGCGCCGGTACTCGGCAGCTTGAAACACGCCTCGGTGAGCCGTGGTTGCGCGGTGTAGATCGCCTGCGGATAGTCGTACGCCGGGCTCATCCCGGTCTTCTGCTCGTTGCTGATCGTGTCCATGATCGGCGTGTCTTCGTTGTTGTTCGAGAGCAGATAGCCCGGCCGTTGCCGGTAGATCTGGGCGTAGAGGTCGTGCTGTTCCCAGTACGCGTTGTCGTTGTCGATCCAGAAGCCGCCGAGGTCGGGGTAGTTCTTCATGACCTCGAAGAAGTTGTCGTAGCTGAACTGGCCGAACCCGTCGCGGGTGGTCAGATCGACGTTGTGGCCCTTGTACTTCGAGTACGCCGCGGAGTCGAGCCATTCGTGGCCGCCCTCGTCGTGCCACTGCGGGTCGTCGGTCATGTAGAGGATGACCTTGAGCCCCTGCGGTTTCGCGGCCTTGATCAGCTCGCCGAGGAAGTCCCGTTCAGTGGCACAGCTGCCGGGGATCGCGGACGGCCATGCCCGCGAATAGCCGAGTCTGCTGTGGAACGAAGCCAGCACGAGGTAGGAGGCGTGCAGTTTCTTCGCCTCGTCGACCCAGTACTCCGGCGTCCAGCCGCCGCCGGAGATCGCCTTTTCCCAGGCGGCGCAACTGGTGTACCCGGGCGAGGTCCGCATGCCCCAGTGCAGGAAGAGACCCGCCTGGCTGTCGCGAAGCCATTTCTGCCGGGGATTCTGCAGGTCCGCCGACGCCGGCGAGGTGAGACCGAGGATCACCAGCAGGAGGGCGAGCGCGACGGTCGTCCCGCGCCGGAGCGAATGTCTTCCTGACATACCAGGGGGTGTACTCCGGCGCCCACGGGCGGTCAAGGCGACTACCCACCCACCGGGCCATCCGGCCGGAAATATCTGATATATGACACAGAAAATCTGATCGCTCTTGACGTGGGAACTCCCGGGCGAGTAGACGTTCAATCAGGGTAAGCGCTTACGCTCACCCGGCCACCGCCCAGGCGACTCGGTCGCCCCTCGAGCCGGCCGGGATGCCGACGGACGGCGGATCGGCATCCCGGCCACCTTCTTCACCGCGTCACCGGGGCCAGCGCAGGAAAGGACTACGCATGTCCCACCCCTTTCACCCGGCGCGGCTGCCGCGGCGCACGTTCCTGGCGGGCACCCTCGGCGTCGCCGCCGCGGCCGCCGTGCCCGGTGTGGCCGCGGCTCTCCCCGGGCGGCTGCCGCCGAACGGGGCGGCGGACCTTTCACGGGCGGTCATCGACTCCACGATGAAACGGTTCACCCCCGCCACCATCGGCGGCTGGGGGTACACGCTCGGCCTCTACATGTACGGCCAGTACCTGTGTTACCGGCGAACCGGCGAGAAGAAGTATCTCGACTTCGTCATCGCGTGGTACGACAGGTTCATCAGCGACGGCGGGATCTCCAACGGGTTCACCAACCTCGACGCCATGCGGTCGTGTCAAATGCTCCCGTTGCTGTACACCGAAACCGGCGTCAAGAAGTACAAGACGGCGGCCGATCAGCTGCGCAAACGCTTCCCTGCCTACCCGCGCACGTCCGACGGCGGCATGTTCCACGCGACGAGCAAGGTCGGCCAGTTGTGGGGCGACGGCGTCTACATGGCGCAGCCGTTCCTCGCGCTGTACGGGAAGACGTTCGGCGATCCGGGATACTGCTTCGAGGAATCGGCCAAGAACCTCGTGGTGTACTTCAAGCATCTTTCCGAGCCCGGCAAGGGATTGCTGTACCACGCCTACGACGAGGACGGCTCGGAACCGTGGGCGTCCGGGCCGGGACATCACTCGCAGTTCCACTGGGCGCGGGCGATCGGCTGGTTCGGGATGGCCGCCATCGACATCCTCGAAGTGCTACCCGCCGATCATCCCCGCCGCGCCGCGCTCGTCGACATGGTGCGCTTCCTCGCGGCCGGGTACCAGCGGTACCAGGACCCGGCGACCGGGCGCTGGTACCAGATCGTCGACCGCGGCGGGGACGCGAAGAACTGGCTGGAGACGTCGGCCTCGTCGATGTACACCTTCACGATCGCCCGCGGCGTCGAGCGCGGCTACCTGCCCGCGTCGTACCAGTCCGTCGCGAACAAGGGCTACGCCGGAGTGCTGCAGAAGGTGTCGCGTGGCTCGGACGGGCTGACGAACGTGGCCGACATCTGCGAGGGCACCAACGTCGGCACCCTGGACTACTACTACGGCCGGGCCCGCAGGACCAACGACTTCCACGGCCTCGGCGCCTTCCTGATCATGAACGAACAATTCATGAAACAGCGCTCCTGAACCCGCACCGGTCTTGCGCCGCCACATGGTCCGTGGGGGCCTCCTTGAGGGACTCTGGGTCCCTCAAGGAGGCCCCCACGGCTTTGCGCTGCGGGCGGCGGGGCGGCTCTGCGCGGCGGCACCGAGGGACGCCCCGGGTGCGTTCAACGCACCGAGGGACGCCCTCGCCGCACCCAACGCACCGAAGGCGTCCCTCGGTGCGTCCGGCCCCACACGCCGGGTTCGCGCGAACGTCCCGAACGACTGCTCGGCGGGTCGGCGCGGTCATGAGCCCCGAAACCATGCGGAAGCGACCCAGGGAAGGTCCGTGAAGGCCTCCATACCGGCGTTGAGCGCCGTGAAGGAGGCCTTCACGAACTTTCAGGCGAGGCGTCAGCAGTGTGGGGTGGAGCCGGGGGTGGAGAGGCGCGGGGCGGCGCCGGTGGTCGTGGTGGTGTCGGTGACGCAGTAGCCGTCGACGTTCTGGAAGCCGACGTCGAACGGGCTCTTTCCACCGCGCTGCACGGTGAACCGGTCGAAGGCGATACCGGAGCTGTTGTTCGCGATGATCGCCGGGCGGCCGTCGTCCTTCGCGAATTTCACCGCACCGCCGTCGAACCGGATGCCGGACGCGTAGTGCAGGTACCAGCCGAACGCGGGGCGCGTGCCGATGCTCTTCGGGTTGTAGTCGGTGGCGTTGTTGCTCGGCACATCCGTGGACATCGTTCCGTTGCCGCCCGGCACGGTGAGATCGACGTTCGTGAACCGCACATCGCTGACCCGGTTCGCGGTACCGGCACCCCAGATCGTCGGGCTGAACGACCCGCCACCGGTGTAGGTGCCCTTGATGTTCTCGAAGGTGATCCCGCTGATCGAACCGACACCCGGATCGTTCCCGCACCGTTTCCGGGTCCCGATCTTCAGCATGATCGGCGAGTACGTCCCGGACATCGTGATGTTCCGGTAGTGCACGTCGGAGATCTTCGCGCCGTCCATGGAAACCATGCCCAGCCCCGATTTGTGCGCCCCGGTGATGACGACGTCGGAGAACTGGTACCCGGTGAAGTCACCACAGGTTTCCGAGCCGAACATCAGCGCGTTGCAACACACCGCCGAGAGTTTCGCGCCGGTCACCGTGACATCGCCGTTCGGGAGCTTCTTCCCGAGCGCGTAGTCGCTTTTGAACACGAGCGCGTCGTCGTTCGCGGCGACCGTGATGTTCGTGATGCGCACGTGTGTGGTGCTGATGATGTTCCAGCCGTCCCGGTCGCCCGCCGTATCGATGACCAGGTGATCCGAGACGACGTTCTTACAGCCGTTGATCAGCGCCGCGAAATGTCCGCCACGCCGCAGCTTGATCCCGTTCAGGGTGAGACCGTCGCACCGGGTCAGCGACAGGATCTTGTCGGCCTCGCCGCTTTTCGGGTTCCCGGTGATCAGGTGGCCGCCGCCGTCGATCGTGCCGGAGCCGGTGAAGGCGATGTTGGTGAGTCCGTCCCCGAAGAACATCGCGTCGTGGAAATGGCTGTGCCCGTAGTCCTGGTACTCGTCCCACTGATTGGGTTCGGCTTTGTCGTACGTCTTCGCGCCGTCCCCGAGAATCGTGGCACCGGCGTCCAGCTGGATCGTGACGTTGCTCTTCAGGTGGACCGTGTTGGCCGACTTGTAAGTACCGGGCGGAAAACGCACGGTCCCACCACCCGCGCCGCCCGCCGCGGTGATCGCCTTGTCGATCGCCGCGGAATCGTTGGCGGAGCCGTTTCCCTTGGCGCCGTAGTCCTTGACGTCGACCACGCCACCGGACACCGCAGCAGAAACCTGCGTACCAGCGAGGACCAGTCCGGCCGCCATGAGCAACGCGACCAGGCCTTTTCTCTTCGTTTTCACGGGGATACCGCCTCTGTCGTGAGGAGAATTTCGGGACACGACGGCGGAAAGCCCAGAATACGAGTAAGGAGGGTCCCGCACCACCCCCAGATGGGCGCGGGACCCTCCCGGTGTTCCACCCACGGTGAAACAGCCTCGAGGAGACGGAACTCAGACAGCGGACGAGACGCCCGAGTTCCGTCCTGTAACCCGCGTCACACCTTCTGCAAACCGGGTTTGCCCGCCTGCACGGCGAAACCGACGTCCGGCTTGATGGTGATCTTCGCGGGGTCGTGCTCGGTCGTGTCGGACACGACGACGAAGTCGGCCCGCAGCTGCGCGGCGGTGGCGTCCACCCGGACGTAGCCGCGCTTTCCCTGGCAGTACTTGATGTGCGGGTTGTTCGCCAGCCACGCCGCGCTGGGCGGGGTCGCGGTGTCGCTGTTGCTCGTGACCGAAGTGGTCACCAGCTCCGAGCCGACGATCGGGTCGCTGTGGTCGTAATAGTCCTTGCGCAGGTCCGCGGCCCAGTGCCGGTGGACGTCGCCGGTCAGTACGATCGGGTTCGGCACCTTGCGATCGATCCAGCCCTGGGTGATGCGGTCGCGGGAGGCCTGGTAGCCGTCCCAGGAATCCGGGCTCTCGCAGGTGTCCTTCTTGCCGTCGCCGTCGCGCTGCGCGAAGAACACTTGCTGGCCAAGGAAATCCCAGGTCGCCGGATGCGTCTCGAACGCCTTGAGCAGCCACTGTTCCTGTGCCGAACCGGTGATCGTCCGCGCCGGGTCGCGGTAGGGACCGCACGCCGTGCCGGACACCTGCGCACTCCGGTACTGCCGCGTATCCATCATGTGGAAGCGCGCCAGGTTGCCCCACAGGAACTGGCGGTACAGCTGGATCGAGGCGCCGTTCGGCTTGGCCGTGGCCCGGATCGGCATGTGCTCGTAGAACGCCTGGAACCCGGCCGCCTTGCGCGCGGCGGGCGCGGGGCTGGTCGTGCCGTTCCAGTTGTTCATCACCTCGTGGTCGTCGAACACGACCATCCACGGGGCGAGCGCGTGCGCGGCCTGGAGATCGGCGTCGGTCTTGTGCTGCCCGTGCCGGGCCCGGTAGAGCGCGAGCGTGTCGGCGTCGTCCGGGACAGCGAGGCGACGCGGGTTGAGCTCGGCCTTGGCGCGGCCGGACTTCTTCTCGTAGATGTAGTCGCCGAGGAACAACACCAGGTCGGGATTGTCGGCGACGACGCCCTTGTACGCGTGGTACCAGCCTTCCTCCCAGTGCTGACACGAGGTGAAGCAGTACCTCAGCTGGTTGACCGCGGCGCCGGCGGCGGGCGCGGTGCGCGTCCGGCCGACCGGCGAGAGGTAGCCGGACGTCTTGAAGCGGTAGAAGTATTCGCGCGCGGGCTCCAGACCCGCCGGTTCGACGTGCACGCTGTGTGCCGACGCCCTGGCCGCCGTCACCGTGCCACGCTGCACCACCGTCGTGAACGCCTCGTCCTTGGCGATCTCCCAGTCGACGGCATACGACGCGTCGGGCATTCCGCCGTAGCCGTCGGCGTTCAGCGGCGCGGGTGCGAGGCGGGTCCACAGCACGACGCTGTCGGGCAGCGGGTCGCCCGAGGCGACGCCCAGCTGGAACGGGTCGTGGATCGGCGGTGCCGCCGCGGTGGTGCGTGCGCTGGCCCACGACGGCAGCGACGCGGGCAGCGCGACGGCGCCCGCCGCGGCCAGCCCGCCCAGCAGCACCGATCGCCGGTTCACTCGGCCCATGGCAAAACCCCTTCGTGGGAACATTCAGTGGTGGGGACTTCGGTGGAAGAGAAAGCGCTTACGCGGCGAAGTCGGTGAGACCGGCGCTGCACGCTTCGAGCGTGGGATTCGTGGCCGCGTAATGGCCCACGCAGGCCTTGTAGAAGACCCAGCCGCCCTTGGGCACGGAAACGGCCTTGTCGACGACCGTGCCGTTGCCGCCGGAGTTCCACACGTAGAACGGGCCGGCGCCGCCCTTGAGCCAGTACGCGACCACGGCGGACTTGCCGTCCGCTTCGCTGTCGTACACCAGGAAATGCGCGTCCGAGGACCGGAACTGGCCCTCCCCCGCGCAGGTCCCGGCCGAGCACTGGGCGCTGCCACTGCCGACACCGCAATCGGGGGCGACGCGGGTGTCCGCGCCGGTCTTGACGTAGGCGTCGGAGATGTACCCGCCGAGTGCGGGCACGTAGTCCCACAGCGTCGAGGTCCCGAGCGGACCGGTCACCTTCGTGCCGGTGGTCTGGCAGTCGATACTCACCGTCGCGCCGTTGGCCACGGTCCGTACCGAGGTCGCCGCGGTGTTCGCCGCGCGACGGACGTTGAGGGGGTCACCCGCCGTGGTCACCGTCCCGGACACCGCCGCCGACGCGGGGAGCGCGCCGGCCAACGTCAACGCACCGGCCGTGGCCAGGACGATCCCGAAACCGGCGAGACGTCGTAACTTCGAACGCACCATGAGCCGAGCCTGACGAGCGGGCATACACGACTCGTACAAATCGCCGGTCCCGCGCGCACGCGCGCGGGACCACCGAATGGATCTAGCGAATCACCCAGAACGCCCATAGCATCCGGGCCATGGGGAACTTGCCGACTGGGGCGGCATCTCCCGCCGGGAACGCGGCTGTCCGCTTCCGGATCCTCGGCCCGCTCGAGGTGACGGTGAACGGCCAGGTGCTACCCCTCGGCGGGCCGAAACCACGGCTGCTCATGGCCGCGCTGGCCTTGCAGCCCAACGTCGTCGTGTCCACGGAAGTGCTGGTCGAGGTGCTGTGGCCGGAGACGGCGCCGCGCTCGGCGGCGGCCAACATCCGCACGTACGTGCACTCGCTGCGCCGGCGGCTCGCCGACTGCGCGCCGGAACTGGCCGATCGGATCAGCAGCCGCGCGTCGGGCTATCTGCTGACCGCCGAACCGGACGAGCTCGATCACGTTCTGTTCACCGGACTGGCCATGAACGCACGCAGCGTGCTCGAACGCGGCGAGCCCGAGGCCGCGCTCGGCCTGCTCGACCAGGCCGAGTCGCTGTGGCGCGGCGAGGTCCTCGAAGGCCTCCCGCACGATCACAGCTGGGGCGCGACTGTAGCCCGTCTGGGTGAATTACGGCTGTCGGTCCAGGAGCAGCGGCTCAAGGCCCGGATCGATGTCGGCCGCTGTGACGAGGCTGTCGCCGAACTCCGCGGCCTCGTGACCGAGCACCCGCTGCGCGAGGAACTCTGGGCTCAGCTGATCGCGGCGTTGCGCGCCGCGGACCGGACAGCCGAGGCGATCGAGGCGTACGAAGCCGCCGAGCAGGTCCTCGGCGATGAGCTGGGCGCGAAACCCGGTGCCCGGCTGCGCGAACTACGCGCCACGCTCGTCCCGGCCCGGGAAACCCCGGTGCTGCCCGAGGCTCCCGTCACCCCGGTCTGCCAGCTGCCGCTGGACCTGCCCGACTTCACCGGCCGCGACGACATCGTCGGCGACGTGGTCGCGCTGCTGCGCGAGCGCGCCAGCCGGGGCACTCCCGCCGTGGTCGTGCTCTCCGGGGCACCCGGCGTTGGCAAGTCCGCGATCGCGGTCCGGGTGGCGCACGCCGTGCGCGAGGTGTATTCCGACGGCCAATTGCACGTCGATCTGGCGGGCACGTCGTCCGCGCCGCGCGCGCCGATGGGCGTCCTCGCGGAACTGCTGCGGACGCTGGGAATTCCCGACGCCGGGCTGCCGCGCGAGCTGCCGGAGCGGGCCGCGCTGCTGCGCTCGCGGCTCGCCGGGCGGCGGATGTGCGTCGTGCTCGACGACGCGGGCAGTGCCGCGCAGGTGCGTCCGCTGCTGCCGGGCAGCGGGGCGTGCGCGGTGCTGGTCACCAGCCGCGTCAAGCTGCCGGACCTGGCGGGCGCCACGCCCGTCGACGTCGAACTGCTGCCCGAGCCCGAGGCCGCGCGGCTGCTGGAGGGCATCGTCGGCACCCGGCGGGTCGCGGCGGAGCCGGAGAGCGCGGCGATGATCCTGCGGCAGTGCGGTCACCTGCCGCTCGCGATCCGGGTCGCCGGGGCGAAACTCACGCACCGGCCCGGCTGGACGCTGCGGGTGCTCGCCGACCGGCTGCACGACGAACACCGGCGGCTGGACGAACTGCGTGTCGGCGACCTCGCCGTCCGCGCGAGCGTGACGCTGTCCTACGACCTGCTGCCGATGTCGGCGGCGACGGCGTTCCGCGGGCTCGGCGGGCTGGGCGCGGTCCAGTTCCCGGCATGGGTGGTCGCCGCGCTGCTCGGCAGGCCCGAGGCCGACGACGTCCTCGACGTGCTCGTCGACGCGCATCTGGTCGATCTCGTCGGTTCCGACACCACCGGCCAGCCGCGGTACCGGCTGCACGATCTGTTGCGCTGCTACGCCGTCGAACTCGCCGAGCAGGACGACGCGCGAAGATCGAGAGCCGCGACCAGACGGGTGCTGGAGGGCTACCTCGCGCTCGCCGTCGAAGCCGCGGCGCGGATGCCGATCCACTTCTTCGGCCAGTATCGCGACGAAGAGGCCGGGCATCCGCCGCTGCCGCCGGGGACCGACGGGCTGCTGGCCGATCCCGCCGCGTGGTTCGCCGCGGAACGGCACACCGTGGTCGCGGCCGTGACGCTCGCCGCGGAAACCGGCTGTGACGATCTGGCGTGGCGCCTGACCGCGGCGATGACGCCGTATTTCGACCTGCGCGGGCATCAGGACGACTGGCTGTCCACCCACGCTGTCGCGCTGGAAGCGGCGCGGCGTGCGGGAGCCGCGCACGGTGAGGCGATCATCCAGCGCAACCTCGGGCAGATCTTCCTCTACCAGGACCGGTACGCGGAATCGCAGGTGGCGTTCGAGCACTCGAAGGCGTTGTACGAACGGATCGGGGACGCGCAGGGCGCCGGGATCGCGCTGGCCGGGCTCGCCGCGATCGTGCGGATCCACGGCGACAACGAGACCGCGCTGGCGCACTGTCACGAGGCGCTGAAACTGTTCGCCGAGGCCGAAGACCGGCACGGCGAGGCCGTCGCCAGGATCGCGACGGGCGCGGTCTGGATGGCACGCCGCTGCTTCGCCGCGGCCGAACGCTGGATCCGCGACGGGCTCGAACTGTCCGTCGCCATCGGCGACCGGCACCGCGAGGCCCACGGGCTGAAGCGGCTCGCGCTGATGTACCAGCACAGGGGCAATCTGGCGGACGCGCGCGAGCACGTCGACCGCGCGATCGCGATCTTCTCCGAGCTCGGCGACGACCACTGCGTCGGTTACGCCAACCAGAACCTCGGCGAACTCTACTTGTACAGCGGGGATTTCGCGCACGCGCAGCTGTTGCTGATGAACTCGCTGAGCGTGCACCGGCGCAACGGCGACCGCCGCTCCGAGGCCGAGGTGTCGCAACTGCTCGGCGAGCTGCACGAGGCACTCGCCCAGCCGGAACGCTCGCGGACCTACTCCGAACGCGCGCTGGCGATCTGGCGGGAACTCTCCGCGCGCCCGCAGGAATCCGCCCTCGCCGACCGCCTCCGCGACCCCGATCCCCCGTCCCCCGAGGAGCCCCGAGGCCCCCGCCGCATCGCCTCCGCCTGACCCCTTCCAGCGATCTCGCCGGATCACGCGAGATCTCCGTCTGATCACGCGAGATCGCTCTTCGATCACGCGAGTGGCGTCTCTGATCACGCATATGTCGCGGAGCGGGTTTGTACAGATCGTGTACGCGGCGTGCGCAAGCTTCACCCGTTCTCATTCGTGTGGGTGAAGGGAGACCGGACATGGTCCGGAACGCGATGCTCCGCCGGGTCACCGCGGCGGTACTGGCCGCCGGGGCCGTCACGGCACTGGCCTCGACCCCGGCCACCGCCGGACCGGCGGCGCCGTCCGGGACCTGGCGGGCCGATCTGTCCACTGTGGACAACGACGACGTCAATGTGCGGGCCGACGGCGGAGTGCTGACGCTGGACAACGCCGCCTGGCACAGAACCGCGGCGGTGACCTCGGGCAGCGAGGGCAAGCTGCTGCTGGCCGAGCACCCGCTGGGCGGCCCGGCGAACCGCGTCGCCGCGCAGGTCGCCGCGGACACGCCCGCCGGAACCACGGTCGAGGTCGACGTCCGGGGCCGCACCGGCGCGAACGACTGGACGGAGTGGACTCCCGCGGACCAGGGCGCCGCGACGTTCGCCAAGCCGGTCGGCTCGGTGCAGGTGCGGATCTCGTTGTCCAGCACCACCGACGGCGTCCGTCCCACCGTCCGCGACGTCCGGCTCAGCGCCGACAGTGCCCCCCAGAACGCCCCGCAGGCCAACGCCGTCGCGGCGGGAACCCCGTTGACGTACAAGGTTTACGGCACCCGCGAAGGTCTCGTCGGCGGTACCACCGCCAACGGGCACGTGATCACCTCGCGCGACCACTTCGTGTCGTTCCCGTCCGGAAGGTCGTTGTCCCCCAAGGGAACCGGCAACTACACCGCCCGAGTCTGCCGCACCGACAACAGCCGCTGCGAGTACGCGCCGGTGTGGGAGGTCGGCCCGTGGAACGAGCAGGACGACTACTGGAACCCGTCCTCGACGCGCCAGAAGTTCAAGGACCTGCCGCAGGGCAAGCCCGAGGCGCAGGCCGCGTACCAGGACAACTACAACGGCGGCAAGAGCGGGCTGGGCTACAAGGTGCAGAACCCGGCGGGCATCGACCTCGCCGACGGCGTGTTCTGGGACGGGCTCAAGATGTCCGACAACGGCTGGGTGAACGTGACCTACCTGTGGACCGGCTCCGGCCCGACCGGCGTCGTCACCACCGCCGGTGACCCGATGAACGTGCGCGCCGGCGCCAGCACCTCGGCCGCGGTCAAGGGGCTCGCGGCGAACCACGCCAAGGTGACCATCGAATGCTACGTCGAAGGGGACACGGTCACCGGCAAATTCGGCACCAGCAAGATCTGGGACCGGATCGGCCCCGGCCACTACGTTTCCGACACCTATCTGCAGACCGGCTCCGACAGCCCGGTCGCGCCGAAGTGCGCCTGACACCGCGAAGGTAAACGCCCTGATAACGAGTGCGGCTTAATTCCTCCAGCAGATCTTGAGCGGCGTATCGTTTACTACCACTACGGCGGGCCCGCCCCGCCGTTGACGCGAAGGCCCGGTGGACCCCCTGCACCGGGCCTTCGCCCTTTCGGGCATCCGGTCCCGTGATGACGACAATCGACGAGAACCACCACGACCCGACTGTCCTGCGACAACGGCTCAGTGGCGAAGTGCTCACGGCGGCCGACGACGACCACGACGCTCTGCTCATCGACCTGTCCGCGCTGCGGGCGATCACGGTCGCCCCGGTGGCCAGGACCGCACACCGTGCTGGCGGCACGACCTGGGCCGAGCTCGACGCCGCAACCCAGCGGCACGGACTCGCCGTCCCCGGTGGCACGGTCAGCGACACCGGTGCTCGACACCCTCGTCACGTACCTGCCCGGCAAATCCTCGCCGCTTTCGCTCGTGCCGATCTTCCCCTTGCAGGACGCGCACACGACGAAGGCCGCGGACGCGACGGCGTTCGGCGGCAACCGCACCCTGGGATTCTTCCGCCACAACGCCAACATCCGACCAGCGAATTCACATCCTTGAACAATCGCGGCACTAAAACCGGCCGAACGCGGCTATACAAACACGTCGCCATCATGGAAAACTCGGCGCGATCTTGTTCCCCACCGGATGGCGGGTACTCGTGAGCGTTTCCCGGCGGACCCTGTTGAGCACCGCGGCGGGTGCCGCGGTGGCCGCGACCAGCCTCTCCCCCACGGCCGCGGCGGCGGAAGACCTTTCGAGCCAAGAACATGCGCTGCGCACGGCAGCGGACTACGCCGTGACGAAGCTGCGCGCCGTCGCTCCCGGTGTCACGGCCTTTCCGGTCGGGACGAAGTTCGAGAAATGGACCTATTCGAGCAATGGCGACTGGGTGGGCGGGTTCTGGCCGGGAACGCTGTGGCTGGCGTGGCTGTACAGCGGCGACGAACAATTCCGTGCGCTCGCGCTCGCCTCGGCGGAGAAACTCGCGCCGCGCCAGAACGACACCGGCACGCACGACCTCGGATTCCTGTTCTACCCCTCCTGGGTCACCGCGTGGCGGCTCACCGGCGACGGCCACTGGCGTGCCGGCGCGGTGCGGGCGGCGGATTCGCTGATCCAGCGCTACAACCCGCGCGGGCGGTTCATCCGGGCCTGGGGCAGGCTGGACGATCCGAAGAACGCGGGCCGGATCATCATGGACACGATGATGAACCTCGATCTGCTGGCGTTCGCGAGCAAGCAGACTCAGGACCCGAAGTACCTCGGCATCGCCACCGAACACGCGAAGACCGCGCAACGCGTGTTCCCTCGCCCGGACGGCTCGACGCCGCACGTGTTCGACTTCGATCCGGCCACCGGGGCGCCGATCGGCCCGGGCACCGTGCAGGGCTACAGCCCGGCGTCGTGCTGGTCACGCGGGCAGGCCTGGGGGATCTACGGGTTCACCACGATGTACCGGCGCACCGGGAACCCGGAATTCCTCGCCACCGCACGGAAACTCGCGGACTTCGCACTGAAGGCGCTGACGCCGGACCACGTGCCGGTGTGGGACTACCTCGCGCCGCAGCAGCCCTACGACGTCAAGGACGCGTCCGCCGGGGCGATCATGGCCTGCGGGCTGCTCGACCTGGCGGTCGTGGCGAAGCGACCGCAGTACCGCGAGGCGGCGCTGCGGCTGCTGACGGCGTTGTCCCGCACCTGCCTCACGACGCGCTCCACGCGAGCCGAGGCGATCGTGGCGCGCTGCACCCGCAACCGCCCCAGCGAGGACGGCGTCGAGATCTCGCTCCCCTACGCCGACTACTACCTGCTCGAAGGCATCCTGCGGGTGCTGCGGCCGCACGACGCCGACCGCGCGATCGACCTGTCCTCGGTCTGATCACGCGGCCGGCGCCCTCGGTGTTCAGTGGTGGTGCTGGGCGTGGACGACGGCGTGGCCGAGGCCGCGGCCGATCATCCACTTGTTGACCGGGACCGTCACCACGAAGGCGATGGCCAGGGAGATCACCAGCGACAGCCAGAACAGCACGCTGGTCAGCCCGGCGTCCATGGCGCCGGGGATCGCGACGATCACGGTGTTGTCGACGATCTCCATCACCGCGATCGACACCGTGTCCGCGGCCAGCGCGACCTTGAAGGCAGCACCGAGGCCGAGTCCCGACTTCAGCACGCCTCGCATGGTCAGCCCGTAGCCGAAGACGAACGCCAGCACGATCGAGAGCACCACGGTCGCCGCGTTGTGCAGGCCGAACGCGGTCCCCAGGATCATGCCGAGCACCTCGCCGATGGCGCAGCCGGTGAGGCAGTGCAGGGTCGCCGTGGCGGCCATCGACCAGCTGGCTCCGTGTCGCGTCTCGTTCATGCGGGCAACTATACCCCCCTGGGGTACTACCGCAAGAGAGACGACTTTCACGTCACCAGGCACGTCGTTCGCGGAATAACCAACGACGGGGAGCACCAATCCCCCCAGGGGTACCCAGCCGGAGCGGTCCGGACGCGGCGAGCGCGACAAACAAATGAGTAACCCTTTGCGTACTGCCCGTTGACCATCGTTACCTATTCCCCTACTTTCGCCCCAGGTCTCCACCGCGCGTAGACCGTTCGTGAGTGCTGTGAGGACCTGTGAGGAATGGGTGGGGATGCCGGCGCCGATGAAGACGCTCGTACTGGGTGTGGTGCTGCTTTCGGTGCTGTCCGCCGTGGCAGGCTGTGGCCGTCAGGCCGTGGACGGCGCGGCGCCGGGCAAGGAGCCACGTGTGGCGTTCGTGCCGAAGGTCGCGGGTATCCCGTACTTCGACGCGATGGACACCGGCGGCCGCGCGGCGGCGAAGCAGCTGGGCATCCAGT
Source organism: Amycolatopsis sp. NPDC058986 (assembly GCF_042741125.1). Taxonomy (NCBI): domain Bacteria; kingdom Bacillati; phylum Actinomycetota; class Actinomycetes; order Pseudonocardiales; family Pseudonocardiaceae; genus Amycolatopsis; species Amycolatopsis sp. NPDC058986. Next base: position 41,244 of record NZ_JBHYJW010000002.1, read on the forward strand.
GGATCTCGAAAGGACCGTCCTCGGTGGACCCGGCGGCCCAGGTGTCGATCGTGCGGGACCTGGTCGGGCAGCGGGTGGACGTGATCGCGGTGGCACCGAACGACCCGATCGCGCTGGCCCCGGTGATCGCGGACGCCCGCGCCAAGGGCATCCACGTGCTCACGTCCGACACGGACGCGCCCGGCACGCAGCGCGAGGTGTTCGTCAACCAGGCGACCGCGGAGGGGGTGGGCACCGCGCTCACCGACGCGCTGATGGCCAAGACGGGCGGGAAGGGCAAGTACGCGATCGTGTCCTGCGGTCCCACCGCGGCGAACCTCAACGCCTGGATCGCGGTCCAGCGGAGCTACACCGCCGAGCGGTATCCGCAGGCCCAGCTCGTCGAAACGGTGTACGCCGGGGAGGACAAGGACAACGCCACCAGCCTCGCCAAGGAGCTGCTGGCCCGCCACCCGGATCTCACCGGGCTGGTCGGCGAGTGCACGACGTCCGCGCCCGGTGTCGCACAGGCGGTGCGGGACCAGCAGAAGATCGGGCAGGTGTTCACCGTCGGGGTCGGCACCCCGCAGGCGATCAAGCCCTATCTGCTCGACGGGTCGAGCTCTCAGTCGGTGCTGTGGAACGTCGAATCGCTCGGCTACCTGACCGCGTGGACGGGCAAGCAGCTCGCCGAGGGCAGGCAGCTCGCCCCGGTCAACAAGGTCAGCCTCGAGCTGCCCGCGGTGAAATACGACGTGACGCAGCGGATGATACTGCTGGGTGACCCGCTGCTGATCACCCAGCAGAACGTCGACCAGTTCAAGTACTGACCTACCGCACGGTGATCCTGACCGTGGCGGTGCTCGTCGCGGCGGGGAGCCGCCCCGTGTCGACGACCAGGTATTCGCCGTCGTCCTGGCGGCCGTCGGGCAGCAGCTTCGGCCCGAGCTGGTATGGCGGCGCGGAGTTCGTCACGTGGTCGATGCCGAAGTCGTTGTCGTTGGCCAATACCACGGTCCGGCCGCCGTCGGGGCTGAACACGCCCTCGATCTTGTCGTGCCCGAAGAACCCGCCCGCCGGGTCCAAACCGGACACCAGCGCGCCGACGTCCAGATGGAGTTTCTTCGACACCGGCTTGATCCCCGCGGCCGCGAGGTCGGCCGCAGCGGTCGCCGTGTCGTCGGTACCGACGTAGGCGTCGACGCTCTTGCCCTTGACCAGCAGACCGCCCTTCGCCGCGTCGTACGGCCCGGCCGTCGTGCGCGGGCCGGCGTCGGTGGCAGCGGCGAGGTCGATCTCGAACAGCTTCTTGTACGCGCCGGGCTGCGTGGCGCCGTCCCGCTCGTCGACGAGGAACCGGGTCGCCGACAGCGCGGTGATCTCGCTGACCGCCGTCTTGGTGTCCTTCGGATTGTCGAGCAGGTAAAGGAATTCGCGGGTGGCACGCGTGGCGAGGTCGACCGTGACGATCCGCACCGTGGTGACGTTGCCCGGTTTCTTGGTGAGATCGGGCTGCTGCAACGCGGACTGCATGATCCCCACCAGCGTCCGGCCGTCCGGGGTCAGCGTCAGGCCTTCCATGCCCTTGTTCGGCACGCGGTTCGCGAGTTCCTTCGGCAGCGAACCGTCGAAGGGCGACAGCCGCTCGATCGCGCGCCCGTCCCGGCCGAAGTGCGTGATGAACGGGCCGTACTCGTCCGACACCCAGAACGTGCCGTCCCGTTGCACGGCCAGCCCCTCGGAGTCGTAGCCGTTCGGGTCGGCGGCGAGTGGTTTCCCGGCCAGGTCGACGATCTTCTCGCCGGTGTTCGCCTGCGTGTTGACCCGCCCCGAATACGGCGTGCCGTCCGCCGCGCGCAGCGGAATCACCTTCTCCGGCACGGCTTTCCCGCCGTCCAGCCGGAACTTCCCGATCGCCGGGGTGAACGCGGGCAGCGGTTCGATCTTGCCGCCGTCCGGGCCGTCGACGTTCGGGCCGCGGTCGGTGAGCCCGTAGACCTCGTGCGGCGAGCCCGGCACCGCGGCCAGCGACGAGCCGTACGCGCCGCCCTTGATCTGGACGCCGCCGATGGTGGCCAGCGGCGGCACCTCCGCCGGGTACAGCTTCACCGCGTCGGACACCGTGTAGGTGAAGGAATCCGTGCCAGTGAACCCGGGCGCCGGGGTGTAGCGGAACGTGCCGGACGGGTCGATGCTCACCGAGCCGTGCGACGGCGCGGTGTGCCGCACCACCGACCCGAGCGGGCCGCGCAGCCGGTCGTTGGCCAGGACACCGTGGTGCCGCACATCGAGCGTCTTCCCCGCCCGTACGCGGTAGTGGTCGTCCCTGGCCCGCAGCCCCTGCGCCTCCGCTGTGCCCGCAGTGAGCACTGGCAGCGCCAGAACTCCCACCGCGGCAACGATTCTCGCCCGCTTCATCCGTCTCTCCTCCTCCGGCGTCGCACGACACCGGAGGAGGAGTCTGGGCGCCCGACATGGACGGATGCCGTCTTCGAGACGAAGGTGACGTTAACGGCCACGCCGCACGTGGGTCGCGACCGCTCCCGCGCCGAGCACCAGTACCAAAGCGGTGACGCCCCAGCGACGCTGCGTTTTCACGCTCTCCGCGTGGGACCGCTTGGCATCGGCCGCCTGGCTCTGGCTCGGGGTCGGTGTCGCCGCCGGATGCGGCCGCTTCGAGGACGTCGGCGGCGTGGGCGGTGGCGCGGTGGGCGGCTTCGTGGCCGGAGGCGCCGAGGTCACCGGGGGCGGTGGTGGCTGTGGTGGCGGAACCACCGGGGCCACCGGCGGCGGCTCCACCGGCAACGGCGGCACCGGCGTCGGACTGGACGGCGGGCTCTTCGGCGGCTCGACGCTCGGCGGCGTGCTGGGTGGCGTGGTCGGCGGTGTGCTCGGCGGTGTAGTGGGCGTCGTCGGCGGCGTGCTGGGCGGGAGTGGCGGGCCGAGACAGCCCGCGGCGTCCGCGCTCACCAGCGGCGGGCCGGTCGCGACCTCGGTGACCGGGCCCGAACCGTCCCGCGGCAAGCGGTAGGTCACACTCCGGTGCCCGATCCGGTTCGCGGTGGCGTACAACGCGTCGTCCTTGCCGAGCACGACAGCGCCGTACGCGGTCGCGGGCGGGAAGCGCAGGCCCGGCCGTTCGGCGACGCGGCCGGTCGCCGGGTCGATGGTGACCACCGCGCTGCCACCGCGTGAGGACGTCGAGACGCCGTACAGCAACCCGTCGGCGGCGTCGTACGCGAAGTCGTCGACGCTGATGGCCAGCGCGATCGGGCGCAGCGCGACCTGGCCGACGACGCGGGCGTAGTCGGGGCTCGCCGGGTCGATGTCCACTGTGTACAGTTCGCCGTCCCGCCGCACGTACCAGGTTTTGCCCGCCACGGCGCCCGCGGTCGCGCCGGTGACCAGGCTCCACACCGGACGGCGCGCGCCCGCGCGCGCCACCGGGCCGAGGTCGGCGACCGCGTTGTGCCGGTCGATCGTCACCGCGTGCGCGCCGTCGGGGAACCGGCCCGCCGGGGTACCGTCCGCGACGGCGTAGACGAGGTCCTGTTTTTCCGCGTAGCCCATCGCGTTGACCCAGTAGCCGATCTTGGCCAGGCTTTCGGTGGCCCCGGAGGGTAGGGCGAGCCTGCGCAACGTCGACGGCGCGCCCTCGTGCTCGTTCTCGGCCTGCAGGACGACGCACTCCGCCGGCGCGCCCGCGGTGGACTCCGGCGGGGCGAGCGCGCCGGTCATCGCGAGCAGGCCCGCGACCGCGACGGCCGCCGCCAGAGCCACCCACTGTGCGCGCATGGCTCAGGAAAGCCGTTGCAGCGCCGCGCTGAACGCGTCCGCCGGGACCCTCGCGCCGCCGCTGAACGGGTTCTGCAGCTGGTAGATGGCGAACAGCAGCAACGTGACGGTACCGGCCAGGGTGGAGACGATGACGATGTGCGCGGCGAGCCTCGTCCCGCCGAAGAGGTTGGGCAGCAGCACCGAAATCAGGCTGCCGAGGATGAGCGCGAACCACACCACGCCCCCGACGTTGCGGTGCCCGGCGTTCTCGAGCCGGGTCTGGCGGGCCTGGAAGACCTCCCACAGCTGGGTGGTCGCCTGCTGCTTGCGATCGACGAGCCAGCCGTCCTGGCCGTCCACCTCGACGGCGGCCACCACCTGGCGCATCTGGTCGAGCTGCGACCAGCCGGTGTCGGGCACCTTCCCGCCGTCGGCCAGCCGCGGCCACTCCTGCTTCTCGACCGTGGTGACGTAGGCCTGTGCGAGCTGGCGCACCTTGTCCTTGACGTCCCCCGGCAGCGATTCGGCCGCCCATGTGGCGGCGATGACCCCGTTGGCCTCCTTGTACGAGTCCTCCCGCGCGGTGTTGACCGCGTCGAACAGCGAGATGAGCACGAACGCGACGAGCACCGCGTGCAGCCCGCCGATGATGGTGAAGACCTGACCTGCCGCGTCGTTGTTGTCCCGGCGCCCCTCGTCCCAGCCGAACCGGCGGACCAGGTAGCCGATCACCCCACCCACGACGGCGGCCCCGACGACCCAGAGGATCCCGGTGACGTAGATGTTCATCCGGTTGTACCTTTCCGGTGTATTCGACCCGGCGACTCGCTCAAACTAGTCACCTATTGAATAGGCGACAACCGGGGAATCGACGATTCATCCGAGTGGCCTTATTGGACGGCGGGCTCTTGGCCGTTCGGCCCAATTTCCCCGACCGGACCCCGCCGGACGCTCGCCCTGCGCACCAGCCATTCCCCCTGTGAACAAGGAGTTTTCCCGGTCGAGTGACGCTCGGATACATGCGGTCACCACTGTCCGAAATGATCATTTTCACCTATCGCGACAGAGCGGCTCCTGACCCGATCGTGTGCTTGTGTGATGCCCCCGGCTTGCTATGTTGAATCCGCGGTGCCCCTCGACCCGCGTTATGAGCGGAAATACGAAGAATCCCAGCTGCGTGCGTTTTCGCGCGCGGTCAGACACTCGACGATGGGTGGTTCTCACTGTGACTGTCACCGAGCCGGTCGACTCCGCGAACCCGACCGAACAACCGCAACTGAGTCTCGGCCGTGCCGCCGCGCGCACCCTGGCGACGACGACCAAGTCGGTTCCCCAGATGCAGGGCATCTCCTCCCGGTGGCTGCTGAAGGTGCTGCCCTGGGTCGAGGTCTCCGGTGGTACCTACCGGGTCAACCGCCGGCTGAGCTACACCGTCGGTGACGGCAGGGTGCAGTTCACCAGCGCCGGTTCCGAGGTCCGCGTCATCCCGGCCGAGCTCGGCGAGCTGGCACCGCTGCGCGGCTACGAGGACGAGGACGTGCTGGGCGAGCTGGCGCGCCGGTTCAGCCAGCAGGAGTTCCAGCCCGGCGACGTGCTCGTCGAGTTCGGGCACCAGGCCGACCGCGTGTACCTCATCGCGCACGGCAAGATCAGCAAGGTCGGCGCCGGCGCGTACGGCGACCAGACGGTGCTCGGCACCCTCGCCGACGGCGACTATTTCGGCGAAACCGTGCTCACCAACGGGGACGTGATCTGGGAGTACACCGCGAAGGCCGTCACCGCGTGCACGGTGCTTTCCCTGCCGCGTCAGTCGTTCGACGAGATCGTCGGCCGCTCGGACACCCTGCGCGATCACCTCGAGCAGTTCGTCGCGGGCGGGCAGCTGTCCCGCAACGAACACGGCGAGGCCGAGATCGACCTCGCGTCCGGCCACGACGGCGAACCGCAACTGCCCGGCACGTTCGTCGACTACGACGCCTCGCCGCGTGAGTACGAGCTGAGCGTCGCGCAGACCGTGCTGCGGGTGCACAGCCGGGTCGCCGACCTCTACAACCAGCCGATGAACCAGATCGAGCAGCAGTTGCGGCTGACCATCGAGGCGCTGCGCGAACGCCAGGAACACGAGCTGATCAACAACGGCGACTTCGGCCTGCTGCACAACGCCGACTTCGATCTGCGGGTGCCGACGCGCAGCGGCCCGCCCACCCCGGACGACCTCGACGAGCTGCTCGCGCTGGTGTGGAAGGACCCCGGGTTCTTCCTCGCGCACCCGAGGACGATCGCCGCGATGGGGCGCGAGTTCACCAAGGCCGGGGTGTACCCGGACTCGGTCGACCTCGGCGGGCACCACGTTCCCGCGTGGCGCGGCGTGCCGATCCTGCCGTGCAACAAGATCCCGGTGACCGAGACCAGGACCAGCTCGGTCCTGCTGATGCGGACCGGCGAGGAGGCACAGGGCGTCGTCGGCCTGCACCACACCGGGCTGCCCGACGAGTACCAGCCGGGGCTGAACGTGCGGTTCATGGGCATCAGCGATCAGGCGATCATCTCCTACCTGGTCAGCGCCTACTACTCCGCGGCCGTGCTGGTGCCCGACGCGCTCGCGGTACTGGAGAACGCCGAGATCGGACGGGAAGGCTGAGCCGTGACGCTCATCGAGGAACCCGCGGCACCGCCCCAGCAGTCCCTCAGTACCACCGCGGCGCGCAAACTCGCCACGACGACCAAGACCGTCCCGCAGATGCGCGGGATCACCCCGCGGTGGCTGCTTTCGCAGCTGCCGTGGGTCGGCATCCCGGCGGGCAGCTACCGGGTCAACCGGCGGCTCACCTACACCGTCGGCGACGGGAAGGTCACCTTCCTCGCGACCGGCGCGCAGGTGCAGGTGATCCCCGCCGAACTCGCGGAACTCCCGCTGCTGCGCGGATTCTCCGACGAACAGGCGCTGGCCGCGCTCGCCGAACGGTTCGAACAGCGGGAGTACGGGCCGGGCGAGGTGATCGCCACGGCCGGGTCCCCTGTGGACATGGTCGTGCTGATCGCGCACGGCAAGGTGAGCAGGCTCGGCGTCGGCGAGTACGGCGACCCGCAGCTGCTCGGCACGTCCAGCGACGGTGATCAGCTCGGCGGGGAGATGCTCAGCGGTGAGGCCAGGGAATGGGCGTTCACCGCGAAAACCGCGACAAGCTGCACCGTGCTGGTGCTGACCGAAGCGGCGTTCCGGGCGCTGAACGGGCGGGCGGACTCGCTGCGCGCGCACATCGCCGAGGTGCTCGCGAATCCGGAAAAGCCCCACAACAAGGCCGGTGAGGCGAGCATCGACCTCGCCTCGGGGCACGACGGCGAACCGCCGATCCCCGGCACGTTCGTCGACTACGACGCCTCGCCGCGCGAGTACGACCTCGCCGTCGCCCAGACCGTCCTGCGGGTGCACAACCGCGTGAAGGATCTCTACAACGACCCGATGGACCAGCTGGAACAGCAGCTGCGGCTGACCGTGGAGGCGCTGCGCGAACGGCAGGAGCACGATCTGGTCAACAACACCGATTTCGGCCTGCTGCACAACGCCGATCTCGCCCAGCGGATCACCACCCGCACCGGGCCGCCGACGCCGGAAGACCTCGACGATCTGCTGTGCCGCCGCCGCAAGACGCGCTTCTTCCTCGCACACCCCCAGGCGATCGCCGCGTTCGGCAGGCAGTGCACCGCGCGCAAGGTGTATCCGGCGAACGACGTGCTGGACGGGCGGCGGGTCACGACCTGGCGCGGGGTCCCGATCCTGCCGTGCGACAAGATCCCGATCAGCGAAACGGGCACGACGTCGATTCTGGCCATGCGCACCGGCGCGGACGATCACGGTGTCGTCGCGTTGCGGCCGGAATCGCTGCCCGACGAACGGCAGCCGGGGCTGAACGTGCGGTTCATGGGCATCAACGACCGCGCGGTGACGTCCTATCTGGTCAGTGCCTACCACTCGGCCGCGGTGCTCGTGCCCGACGCGCTCGGGGTACTCCAGGACGTCGAGATCGGCCGGTGAGATGAGCACGACCGACACCCGCGCCGTCGAGCGGTCCGCCGGCGAAGTCCTCGCCTGGAGCCGGGATCTGCTCGATCCGGCGCTGCGCGCGGCGGTTGACCGGCTGCCCGCGGCGATGCGGCACATCTCCGGCTACCACTTCGGCTGGTGGGACGAACGGGGCGAGCCGAGCCACGCCAGGGCCGGGAAAGCGGTCCGCCCGGCGCTGGTGCTGCTGTGCGCGGAGGCGGCGGGAGGGGAGGCCGTCGAGGCCCTTCCCACCGCCGTCGCGGTCGAGCTGGTGCACAACTTCTCGTTGCTGCACGACGACGTCATGGACGGCGACACCACCCGCAGGCACCGGCCGACGGCGTGGAGCGTGTTCGGCACGTCGGCGGCGATACTGGCCGGGGACGCGCTGCTGTCGCTGGCCATGGAGATCCTCGCGCCGGGCGGTGCGGCCGGGGTCCGGGCGCTCAGCACCGCGACGCTGGAGCTGTTGGAGGGACAGAGCGAGGATCTCGAGTTCGAACGGCGCGCCGAGGTGCTGCCGGACGAATGCGCGCGGATGGCGATGGGCAAGACCGGCGCGCTGATCGGCTCGGCCTGCGCCCTCGGCGGTCTCGCCGTCGGGGGACGGCCCGAGCTCGTCGAGCGGTTCGGCCTGTTCGGGCGGTCGCTCGGGCTGGCGTTCCAGCACGTCGACGATCTGCTCGGGATCTGGGGCGATCCCGAGGTCACCGGGAAGCCGGTGTTCTCCGATCTGCAGAACCGGAAGAAGTCGCTGCCGGTGGTCGCGGCGCTGGCCTCGGGTGCCGACGGGATGCGCGAGCTGGCCTGCCTGTACGCCCAGGAACTCCCGCTTTCGGCGCCCCAGCTGGCGCGCGCGGCGGAGCTGGTCGAGCTGACGGGCGGCCGCGCGTGGAGCCGGTCGCAGGCGGATCTCCTGCTGTCGGAGGCGATGCAGCACCTCGCCGTCGCGAACCCGTCGCCCCGGCCCGGCGCCGAACTGGCCGCGCTGGCCCGGCTCCTCACCCACCGGAGCCGCTGACTCCACGGTCTCCCGCGCGGGGAAAGTCGGGTTCCCTTGCGCGGGAGCGTGTGCGGGGGGGGGCCCCCCACCCCCCCCTGGGGGGCTCCCCGACCCACCCGCCGCAGTGGGGGCGGGGTCATATTAAAAAATACGATCCCCCCACACAATGGACAAAAACGGTTTGCGGGTTG